>DATFDN010000219.1:0-2067 GCA_035252035.1 Acetobacteraceae bacterium
CGGCGTGGCGCGGACTGCCGACCGCGATCCGGTGTCCCTCGATTGTCGCCTCCACCGCCTTGCCAGGGACGGCGCGCGCCTCTCCGGCGGGCGGGAGCGTCAGGCCCAGCTCCCCCGCGCGGGCCAGGGTCGCCCGGCCGAGTGGGTGCGCGGAGCCCTGCTCGACCGCCGCCGCGAGGCGGAGCACACCGGCCTCATCCAGGGCACCAAGGGGGATCACGTCGGTCACCCGGGGGCGCCCCTCGGTCAGAGTGCCGGTCTTGTCGAAGGCGACCGTCCACGCCGCCCCGATCGCCTCCAGCGCGGCGCCGCCCTTGACCAGCAGCCCGCGCCGGGCGCCCGCGGACAGGCCGGAGGCGATCGCGGCGGGCACCGAGATCACCAAGGCGCAGGGGCAGGCGATCAGCAGCAAGGCGAGGCCCCGATAGATCCAGGTCCACCAATCTTCGCCGAACAGGAGCGGCGGCACGATCGCGACCAGCAGGGCGGCGCCCAAGGCGGCCGGGGTCCACCAGGCGGCGAAGCGCTCCACGAAGCGCTGCGTCGGAGCGCGGGAGGCGGCCGCCTCCTCGACCAACCGGACGATGCGCGCGACGGTGTTGTCGGTCGCCGCGCGGGCCACACGCACGCGCAGCAGGGCGGCCGTGTTCACCGATCCGGCCACCACGGCCTCGCCCGGGCCGCGCGCGACGGGGACGCTCTCGCCCGTCACCGGGCTCTCGTCCACGGCCGATTGGCCTTCCAGCACCAGGCCGTCGCAGGGAACGCGGTCGCCGGGCCGGACCTGGACCACCTCTCCGGGACGGAGCGTGTCCGCCTGTACCTCGGCGAGGGTGCCGTCGCGCTCGACGCGCGCGGTGCGGGGCATCAGGTCGGCAAGCGCCTTGATCCCGGCCCGCGCGCGATCGGCTGCAACACCCTCCAAGAGCTCGCCGATGGCGAACAGCAGCACGACGATCGCCGCCTCCTCGGCCGCCCCGATCGCGACGGCGCCGAGAGCCGCGACGCCCATCAGCGTTTCGATCGAGAACGGGCTGCCGGCACGGGCGAGGGCTATTGCGCGGCGGCCGAAGGGGGCCACGCCGATCAGGGTCGCCGCCAGGAAGATCCAGTAGGACTCTCGGGGCAGCGCCAGCGAGAGCAGGTAGGCGACGCCGACCAGGGCACCGAGGCCGAGGACCAAGCGGGCCTTGCCCGTACGCCACCACGGGCTATCGAGCGCGTCCGCGTCGTGGGTATCGAGGTGTCCGGCGTGCGCCGGGGCTGAGGCATTCCCCGCGAGGACTGGGCCGGTATCCAGGAGAATAGGCGCCGTGTCCTCGTGAGGCTCGCGATCCTTGCCGGAACGGCCACCACAGCAAGAGCTGGATGTCGCCGCCGGATCCGGTGCGTCCGTGCCAGTGAGCCGGGTGACGCGGTAGCCGAGTGCGGCGACCTGCCGCTCCACCGCCTCCGCCGTCGCGCCCTCCGGTGCCCGGCGGAGGGTCAGCCGCTCGGCCATCAAGTTCACCGCGACTTCGGAAATGCCCGGCAGCCGCTTGACCGCCCTTTCCACCTTGGCGACGCAGGAGGCGCAGTCCATGCCTTGCAGGTGCCAGCTCAGGGTCTCGCCCTGGCCGGGGTCCGGAGCTGTCGGAAGTGTCGTGCCGTCCATCGCGGCATCCTTCGTCGCTGCCTGCTCCGGAGCGAGATAGGATCTCCAGGTACTGGAGGTTCAAGCCTCTCATCCCATCTTCTCGGGCATGAGTTTCGCGAGCCTGTCGATCGGCGAACTGGCCCGGCGCACCGTCTGCAAGGTGCAGACGATCCGCTGGTACGAGGCGATCGGCCTGCTGCCCGCGCCCGCCCGCACCACCGGCGGACACCGCGTCTATGGAGCGGAGCACCTGCGGCGGCTCGACTTCGTCCGCCACGCCCGCGAGTTCGGCTTCCCCTTGGAGGCGATTCGGGCACTGCTCGCCCTGGCCGACCACCCTGACAACCCGTCCTGCGAGGTGGCGCACGCCATCGCCTCGGCCCGGCTGGCGGAGGTCGAGGCGAAGCTGAAACGCTTGGAGGCGCTCCGCG
>DATFDN010000220.1:0-6602 GCA_035252035.1 Acetobacteraceae bacterium
CTCACCAGGCGTTGGATCGCCTCCAGGTCGTGGTCCACCACGACGAAGGTCCGGCCTTGCCCGTGCAGCGACCGCACGAGGGTGATGATCTCGTCGCGCAGGAACGGGTTCACGCCCGCGAACGGCTCGTCCAGGAACAACAGGGCCGGTTCCAGCATCAGCGCCCGGCCAAGCTCCAGCAGCTTCTGCTGCCCGCCCGAGAGGCTGCGCGCCGGATGCGTGGCGAGCGGGGCCAGGTTCAGGAATTCCAGATGCCGCCAGGCATCGCGCACTGCCCCGGCGCGCGTGGAGCCGCGCCGGGCCAGGCCGGGGACCAGCATGTTCTCAAGCACGCTCATCCGGCCGAAGAGCTGCGTGATCTGGAAGGTGCGCCCCACGCCGCGCGCGGCGAAGCGATCAGGTGTCAGCCCGTCGGCGCGCTGCCCGCGCAGGCGGACCTGCCCGGCACTCGGCGGCAGGTGGCCGGTCAGGAGATTGATTGTCGTCGTCTTGCCCGACCCGTTGGGGCCGATCAGCCCGACCAGCTCGCCCGCCTCCACCGCCAGATCGAGCGCGTTCACCGCGACGATGCCGCCGAAGCGGCGGGTCAAACCGGCCGCTTCGATCAGGGCGGTCATCGCGCCGGCTCCGCCGTGCCGCGCGGTCGGCGCAGGCCCGGCAGGCGGCGCACCTGCTCCCAGGCCAGCGCCAGCAGCCCGTTGCGGGCGAAGCGCATGGTCAGCAGCAGCAGCGCTCCGAACAGCACCAGCCGCCACTGGCCGTAGGCGCGCAGCGCCTCGACCAGAGCCTCCACCGCGAGCGCGCCGAGCACGGCGGCGGTCAGGCTCTCGGACCCGCCGATCACCGCCATCGCCACCACCAGCCCCATTTGATCGACCGAGCCGATATCCGGCGTCAGCATCCCGATGTAATGAGCATAGAAAGCGCCAGCGAGCCCGGCGAAGCCGCTGGAGATGGCGAAGGCGAGAACGCGGAACCGCACGACCCGCACGCCCGAAGCCGCCGCCGCGCGCTCGTTCTCGCGGATCGCGCGGAAGAAGAGGCCCCAGCGCGAGACGATCATCCATCCCAGCGCCGCCAACGTGAACGCCAGCAGCCCCAGCGCGACCATGTAGTAGGGGATGTCGGAGCGGCCGTGGAACAGCGTCGCCGCCTGGAACCCGCCGGAGCCGCCCGTCACCTCGTTCTCGGTGGTGATCACGATGCGCAGCACTTCGGCGAAGGCCAGGGTGAAGATCGCCAGGTACGGCCCGCGCATCCGCAGGCAAATGCCCCCGATCGCCGCGCCGACCACCAGGCAGAGGGCGATCGCGGCCAGCGCCGCGAGCGGGATCGGCAGGGAGGCATAGCGCGCCAGCAGCGCCGAGGCGTACGCGCCGAGCGCGACGAAACCCATATGGCCGAAGGAGAACTGCCCGGCGTAGCCGACCAGCAGCGTCCAGCTCGCGGTCACGAGGGCGTAGAACAGCGCCAGGATGCCGACGGTCAACCAATATGGATCGACCACGAAGGGGTAGGCCAGCGCGACTATCGCGGCGGCGGCCCAGGCCAGGAGGGCGGGGCGCGTCATCATTCCATCGCCACATGCTCCCGGCCGAACAGGCCGGTCGGACGGATGAGCAGCACTGCCATCAGCACCACCAGGCTGAACGCCTGCGCGTAACTGAGGCCCCGCGTCGGATCGGGGAACAGCGCCACGAACAGATTCTCGGACACGCCGAGCAGGAGCGCGGCGATGATGCTCCCCCCAACCGATCCCATGCCGCCCAGCACGACGATCGCGAAGGCCTGCGTGTCCGGCACCAGTCCCATCGAAGGCGAGAGCGCGTAGATCGGCCCGACCAGCGCGCCGGCGCCCCCCGCGAGCGCCCCGCCCACGGCGAAGGCCAGCGTGTAGGCGAGCCGGTCGTTGATGCCGACGATCGCCGCGGATTCGCGCGACTGGCTCACCGCGTTCAACGCCTGCCCCCAGGCCGAGCGCGCGAGGAACAGCAGCAGCCCGACCAGGATCGCGATTCCGACGCCAGCGGCGAAGACGCGATCCCAGGACAGCACCAGGTCGCCCGCGATCAACGCGCCCGGCCAGAACGAGGGCGGGCGGAGCGGGAAGGGACCGAAGGCGATGATGGCCAGGTTGCGCAACAGGATGGAGATGCCGAAGGTGACGAGGATGCCGTAATCGCCCTTGCGTTCGGTGGCCGGGCTGTAGAGGGGCGAGAGCAGGGCGCGCTCCAGCGCGACCGACAGCGCGAAGGCCAGCAGCATCGCCACCAGCACGGCGGGCAGCGGCGGGATGCCCAGCAAGGTGATGACGAAATAGCCGAAATAGCCCCCCATCATGTAGATCTCGCCATGCGCGAAGTTGACGATCTTCAGGATTGAGAAGATCACCGTCAGCCCGGCGGCGATCAGCGCGTAGATCACGCCGATGACCAGCCCGTTCAGGGCCTGCGCGAGCAGATAGCCGCTCATGGCGGCGGGATGCGGGCGATCGCCCGCGGGTCGATCTCCAGCCACACGGCTTGGCCGATCGCGCGGCGCAACAGGGGCGGCGTGCTGACGCGGAGGCGCAGCGCGGAATTGGAGGGCTGCACGACGTACTCCCACTGCTCGCCGAGATAGGCGCGCTCCACGATGCGGCCCTCGATCCACCAGCATCCACCGTCCGACGCCGGGGGGGCCTCGTGCATCGCGATCTGCCGCGGGCGGACCGAGAAGCTGGCCTTCTCGCCTGGCGCGGGCGAATCGGCAAGCCCGGCGAGCGGCAGCGCGATGCCGGGAAAGGCGATCGTGTCCCCCCGCGCCGTGCCGTCGAGGAAATTCGTGCGCCCGACGAAGCCGGCCACGAAGCGCGTGCGCGGCCGCGTGTAGAGCGCCACCGGGTCGTCCGCTTGCTCGATCCGGCCGTGGTTCATGACCACGATCCGGTCCGATGTCACCATGGCTTCCGCCTGGTCGTGGGTGACGTAGACGGTGGTGATGCGGAACGCGTCGTGCAGGCGGCGGATCTCGCCGCGCATCTCCTCGCGCAGCGCGGCGTCCAGGTTGGACAGCGGTTCGTCAAGCAGCAGCACCTCGGGCTCGATGACGATGGCCCGCGCCAACGCGACGCGCTGCTGCTGGCCGCCCGACAGCTCCGCCGGGTAGCGGTCGCGGAGCGCGCCGAGCCGCACCACCTCCAGGATCGCGTCAACCCGCCGGCGGATCTCGGAGGCGGACAGGCGGCGCAGCTTCAGCCCGAAGGCGACGTTCTCGCCGACCGTCATGTTCGGCCAGACAGCGTAGCTCTGGAAGATCATTGACATCCCCCGCCGCTCCGGCGCGAGCGCGAAGCCGGGCGCCGACAGCGTCCGTCCGTCCATCTCGATCGTGCCGGCGGAGGGCTGGATGAAGCCCGCGATCATGCGGAGCGTCGTGGTCTTGCCGCACCCCGACGGGCCGAGGAGGGAGACGAACTCACCCTCGGTCAACTCCAATGTCACGTCCTCGACGGCGGCGACACGGCCGAAACGCCGGGTCAGGCCGCGCAGCGCGAGCTTGCTCACGCGCCCTCGCGCCGCCGCATGAAGTCGCGCCCGATCAGCGGCCAGGCGGACGCGACGATCACCAGGGTCGCGATCAGCAGGATGAAGCCGAGCGCGGCGAGCTGCTCGAAATTCCCCTCCTCGCTCATGTCCATCAGCATCACCGACATGGTGCGGGTCTTCGGGCCGTACAGGAACATCGCCGTGGACAGCTCGCGCGTGGCCGGGATGAACACGAGCAGCCATGCCCCGGCGAGGCCCCGGCGCATCAGGGGGGCGAGCACGCGCCGGATCGCGACAAGCCGGCCGCCGCCCAGGATGCGCACCGCCTCCTCCATCTCCGGGTTGATGGCGCGGATCGCCGCCGAGGTGTTGGCGTAGCCCACCGGCAGGAAGCGCGTGGCGAAGGCCAGGATCAGGATGAGCGGCGTGCCGTAGAGCGAGAGCGGCGGCGGCGCGTAGGCGGCATAGAAGGCGATCGCCAGCACGATGCCCGGAATGACGAACGGCGCCATGCTGACGAAGCCGAGCACCGGGGCGAACGGCAGCAGCCGCCGGGCGACGATGTAGCCGACGGCGAGCGCCAGCAGCAGCGCGATGGAGGCGGCGGCGGCGGCGAAGGTGAAGCTGTTCACCACCGACCGCGCCGCCGTGTCATGCACGAAGAGCAGATAGCGGAAATTGTCGAGCGTCAGGTTGGACAGGCTGAACCCGCGCCCCCAGGCCCGCGCCAGCGCCGCCTGCGCGAGCGCCGCGTAGGGCAGGACCACCGACAGGCACAGCAGCAGCGCGGCATAGCCGAACAGCACCCACCGCCACGGCCCGAGCGCGATCAACCGCCGCTCCCCGCCCTTGCCGGTGAGCGCGACGAAGCCGCGGCGCCCGATCAGCCACCGCTGCACGCCGAACAGGGCCAGCGTGATCAGCAGCAGCGGGATCGCATAGGCCGCCGCCACCTCGACCCGGATCGGCATGGCGAAGAATTGCAGGAGCTGGGTCGTGACAACGTTGAAGCGCGCCGGAATCGCGATCAGCGCCGGGGAGCCGAACAGGGCGATCGTCTCCAGGAACGTGACGATGGCCCCGCCCGCTATGGCCGGGAGCGCAAGCGGCAAGGTGACGCGCAACGCGGTGCGCAGCGGCCCGGCGCCGAGGATGTTCGCCGCGTCCTCCATCTCCGACGAGACAAGTTCGAGCGCGGCGGTGGTGAAGATGAACAGGTAGGAGAAGGAATAGATCGCGATGATGAACGCGAGGCCGCCGAACGAGTAGATGTTGAAGAGGCCCGCCCGCGCCCCGGTCAGGGACCAGACGCGGTTGAGCCAGCCGGCGTTCGGCCCGGCGAGCAGGATCCAGCCGATCGCGCCCAGATAGGGGGGTGTCGCGAAGGCGCCGAGCACCGCCACGCGCACCAGGGCCTTGCCCGGCATGTCGGTCCGCGCCACGCCCCAGGCGACCGGCAGCGCGAAGCCGAGGCAGAGCAGCGTCACCACGCCGCCGAGCGCGAGGGAGTTCCACAGCGCCTGCACATAGCGCGGGCGCCCGTACGCGGCGAGGTAGTTGGCGAAGGTGAAGGCGCCCGTCTCCGGGTCTTGCAGGCTCACCGCCACCAGCCGCGCCAGCGGGTTGACCACCAGGAACAGGAGCACGGCGGCGATCGCCAGCAGCGCCAGCCCGCCCGCCGGGGTGCTCCAGCGGGCTGGAAGCCCTAGCTGAACGTGTCGCGCCACTGCTCGATGACCTCGGGCACGCCCTTGCCGATCTGCGCCGTCGTGAGTCGGATCAGCTTGACGCTGTCGAGCGGCTTGGCGCCAGGGACCGCGGGTGAGTCGGCGCGCGCGGGGAAGACGTAATACCGCGTCGCGATCCGCGCGAACTCGGGGCTCAGCAGCCAGTTGGCGAACAGCCGCGCCGCGTTCGGGTGCGGCGCGTTCGCCAGCACGCCGGAGGGACCGATGCACACCACCGAGCCGTCGGTCGGGTACTGCACGCCGATCGGGTTGCCCTTGCTCGCGCTGAGCAGGCCATTGGACACGGTGCTGGCGCCGACCAGGACTTCGCCCGCGTTCAGCAGCGTGACCGGATCGACCGCCGAGCGGCCGATGCGCGGGTTGTTGCGCGCCAGCTTGTCGAAATAGTCCCATTTGTAAAGGTCGCGCATCGCCAGCGTCCAGACGCCCATGTAGCCGCTGAACCCCGGATGGGCCACGGCGACGCGGCCCTTCCATTTGGGGTCGAGCAGGTCGGTCCAGGCGCGCGGCGCCTCCTCCGGCTTCAGCTTCTGGCTGTTGTACAGGATCACGAACAAGGTGTAGGTGGTCGGGTAGTAGAATCCTTCCTCGCCCAGGCCCTTGAGGGCCGGCGCGATCGCCTGCGCGTTCTCCGGCGCGTAGCGGGCCAGCGCGTTGCGCTTCATCAGCGCCGGCATGTGCGCGATGTCGGTGGTGCTGAACACGTCGCATTGCGGCGCGTTGTTGCGCAGATCCTGCGTCAGCCGCTCGTAGGCGACCTGCCCGGTGGTGCGCATCACCGAGACCTTCACGCCTGGGAATTGCTGGGTGAAGGCGCGCGCCATGTTCTCGGCCGTCTCGCCGTCTACCTGGGCGACGTACCAGGTGAGGCCGCCCTCCTTGCGCGCGGCCTCGGCGAGCGTGGCTTGCTCGGCCTTGGCCAGGCGCGGCAACAACGGCGCGACGGCCAGCGCGCCCAGTCCGGCCGTGACGCTGCGCCGTGTGGGTGCGGGCATTGCTTGTTCCTCCGTCCGGGGAGGCTACGCGGGATGCCACCCCGCTGGCCAGTGCTCGGTCACGCTCGTAGGGCCGCGAGCATCCGGGCCGTGTCCGAGTAGAACACCTCCAGTTCCGTAATTCGGCCATCGCGGGCGGTGAAGATCTCCACCAACGGCATGTCCACCCTCTTGCCGGTCGCCCGCGAGGCCAGGCGCAATGTGAACCGCGCGGCCACGCGGTCGCCTTTCGGGAACAACTCGACTGGACCGGCCACTTCTGGCTGCCAGATGGACAGGAACAGCGCTCCGAACCGCCGCCAGGCTTCGATACCCTCCCAGCGGCCCGCGTA
>DATFDN010000221.1:0-3775 GCA_035252035.1 Acetobacteraceae bacterium
TCATGCGGGGCGAGGCCGGTGCCCGGCCAGCCGATATCGTTGATCCCCATCATCAGGACCACCGTTGTAGCGCGCGGCTGGTCCAGGACATCGGTGCCGAACCGGGCGAGGGCATTGACCCCCATGCGGTTGCTCAGCACCTTCGCGCCAGAGATCCCTTCGTTCAGGATGGCGACATCCTTGCCGGACTTTCGTAACCGTTCGGCCAAGTCATCCGGCCAGCGACGGTTGGCATCGGGCGTGGAGTCGGCGCCATCGGTGATCGAATCGCCAAACGTCACGACCGCCTGCGCGCCGGCCGGCGCATTGACCATGATCTCGCTGAGGAACGCGCGCGACTTCATTGTATTGGCACCGTCGAGCTTGAGATCGCCCGTGTGATTGCCCGACGCGGTGATGTACGCCGTCTGCACGCCTTCCCAATGCATGGTAGAGAGCGGCGTCGTCTCCGGCAGGTAAAGGCTAACGGCCAGGTTGCCGAGCGGCTTCACGTCGAGCGCCACCGGATCGCTGATCATGGGCGCACCGGGTGGGATCGCCACCGATGTCTGCCCGCCGAAGGTCAGCACCCGGTCCGATCCGTCCGCAATCGCCGATCCGTCGCCTGCCAACGCGACATGCGCGGCGCCGATCACCAGCGGACGGTCGCCATATTCATTCGAAAGAACGACCCGGACACGGTGGCCGCCAAGGCTGACATGCGCGATTTGGCGCAATGTCTGGTCGCGCAGGTTGCGCGGCATATTGAGCGGGACCGGGAAATCCGCGCCCCAGACCGGTTGCGGGCTGGCGGCCCAGGTGCCGATCCAGACCTCGCGCACCGCTTGGGGCTGCGCCGAAGCCCCGGTCGCGGCCAAGCCCAGGGCCATTGCTGTTGCGACAGGCCGCCATATCCGGCGCCCCGGCGGCAACCGGGCCGCTCGAACGATTCTGGATCTGATTGATTGCTGGTTCCGCAAGACAACCTCCCTTGACAATTGCTGGAGGGCGGGACAGTGCAGCGTATCCCACTTTCCACCGCTACGCGGGCCTTTCCACGTTCAGAACAGCAGCCCGTGACTCCCCGCTACGGCGCCCGCGATCGTGACCAAGCTGATCGCGAGCAAGATCACGTGAAACCAGTAGATGACGCGAAACGCCCCCTCGGGGTTTCTGCGGGCGTGCGTGGCGAAGCGGCGGTGCAGGACCAGGGGTTCCAGCACGAAGAGCAGGCCGGCGAAGATGAGCCAGACCATCACCATCGAGTCCATCCACCAGAAGGACGGCAAGGCGAACCGATACCAAGTATGCGTCCGGATCAGCATGTAGAGTCCGCTCAGACCGGCCAAGAGGACGGTGAGCCGGGCCTGCGCGCTGAAGCGACCCTCGACGGCCTCGAACACGCCGACCCGTTGGGCCGGATTGGGAAAGCGGCGCATGACCGGCAGAAGGGCGGTCGTGACGAAGCCCACGCCGCCGATCCACAGCACGATCGATAGCACATGCACCAGGCGGGCGATCGTCACGTCATCCATGCTTCGGCTCCAGTCAGGGCTTCCCTGTCGAAGCCGTCAAGCCGTTTCCTCTCATACGATGGAACTCTACTTGGAAACGCACCGGCCCGAGCGGGGCAACCTCATGCGGCACGCCTGGCTCGATCACGCCTGGCGCGGCCGAAGGCTCGAGCACGCGCTCGGAAGGCGGGTCGAGCACCCGATAGAGGAGCTGGCCCTCCAGCACATGAATCAGCGCCCAGGTGCCAGGAGCGGTGCGGTGCGCGCGCAGCAGGCCATCTGGAACGGTCGCTTCGGTGAAGACTGGCGTGCGGCGATAGGCTTCGCAGCCCGCTGGCAGTCCAACAGGAGAGATCCGCCCAGTACTCGCCTCCGCCATGCCTCAGTCTCCTCGACACAACGCCTGGAGCACGATCGCATTGTTATGCTCCGTGTCTCTCGCCGCGAACAGCAGCGTCACCCGTTTGCGTTGCCTCGCCATGGCGCGCAACTCGTCGAGCGCCGGATTGCCCGCCAGCTCCGCCCGGTACCGGTCCTGGAACTCCGCCCATCGGGCGGGATCGTGGCCAAACCAACGGCGCAGATCCGCGCTCGGTGCGATGTCCTTGAGCCAGAGGTCGATTTTCGCTTCCTGCCGCTTCAGTCCGCGTGGCCACAAACGGTCCACCAACACGCGAAGGCCATCACCGGAGGCCGGTGGATCATAGGCCCGCTTGATCCGAATCTCGCTCATCCGCGGTGCCTCGCCTCAGGTCAGCCGGTCAGATCCGACAGCGTCGGCGTCACCTCCGCAGCGAACCATTCGATCTGCCGGTCCCGCTCCTCGTACGGCCCGACGAAATCCAGCACCACATGGCGCACCCCCGCCGCGTGGAAGGCGCGGATGCGCTCGGCCACCTGCGCCGGGGTGCCGAGGGCGCAGTAGCGCCGCGCCGGATTGCGGAAATCCATCGCGTAGCGCACCGACAGCGCCGCCGAGGCCGCGTCCAGAGCCGCCTCGAAGTTCGTATCAAGCCGGGTGAAGAGAAGGTGCCCGGTGCCGAAGGAGCGCAGATCGCGCCCGGCCTCGCTGGCCGCCGCCTCGATCTCGGTCAGGGCCTCGGCGAACATCTCCGGGGTGACGACATAAGACAGGTATCCATCGCCCAACCGCCCCGCCCGCCGCAGCGCCGCCTTGCGCCGCCCGCCGAACCAGATCGGCGGGCCGCCTGGCTGGCGGGGCGGCGGCTGCAGGGCGACATCCTGGAAGCCGCCGTAGAAGCGCCCCGTGTGCGTGACCGGGTTGCCGGTCCAGAATTCGCGCAGCAGCCGCACGCCCTCGCTCAGCCGCGCGCCGCGCTCGGTGATGTTAACGCCGCACACGGCGTATTCCTTTGGGAACTCGCCACCCACGCCGACGCCGAAGATCAGCCGCCCCTCGGTCAGGTGGTCGAGCGTGGCGACCTGCTTGGCGACCGGCGCGGGATGGCGCAGCGGCAGTAGGTAGACGGCGGTGCCGAGCAGCAGCCGCCGGCTGACCACCGCCGCCTGCGCGAGCTGGAGCAGCGGATCGAGCATGGGGACAGCGAAGGATATGTGATCGCCCACCCAGAGCGAGTCATAGCCCGCGCGGTCCACCAGTTGGACCAACGCCACCAGCTCATCGATGCGCGGCTCCCAAGGCGCGCTCGCGGGTTCGGTCCGCCGGTGGATGGTCTGCACGCCGAGACGCAGGCGCGTATCCAGTGGCAGTGTCATGCGGGCGCCTCCCAGGCCGCGAATCCGGTGAACTCGTGCGGGATTCGCTTGATGTCGGCGATCAGTTCGCGCGCGAGGCCGGCTGGCGTGCCGGCCGGAAAAACGAGATCGATGGCGTCCGCGAGCCCGCCGAACCGGCGCTCGATCGCGGCGGGCAGGCCGTCACACGTGGCGCACGCGGCGAAGATCCGCACCACGTCGTCGGACACGAGCGCCGGCATCTCCGCCCATCCGCCGCTGACGGACAGCCGGTGCAGCTTCGCGCCAAGCTCCTCCAGCCCGTGCAGCGCGAGGATCGGCAGATAAGTCCGGGTCGAGCCATAGAAGGCGATACGCGCGCGGACCTTTTCCATCGACGCGGCCACGCTCGCCTGATCGGGGCCGGTGCAGACGAATCCGCCGCCATGCACATCGAAGTGCGCGCGCGACCGCCCGCCGCGCCGCAACCCGGTGCGCAGGTTGGGCAGGCACACCTCCTCCAGGTACTTGCGCGAGCAGATCGGGTGCAGGCGCACGCCGTCGCAGTACTGGCCGGCCATGCGCAG
>DATFDN010000222.1:0-5352 GCA_035252035.1 Acetobacteraceae bacterium
CCTGGCTGAGCAGGGTGAGGCCGGCCCCGCCGCCGCCGAGTGTGCCGCCCCCCATGCCAGGTCCGGCGAAGCCACCCCCGCCGAACCCGCCTCCGCCGAAGCCCCCGCCGAAACCGCCGCCCCCGAAGCCGCCCCCGCCAAAGCCGCCTCCGCCATAGCCCCCGCCGAAGCGTCCGCCGACGGCCTGCGATCCCAGTGTCATCGGATTGGGTGCCGCGCTCGACGGCTGGGCGGTCACGTCGTTCGGCGTGAATGCCCGTTGCAACAGGTAAGCGGTGTCGTCGGCGTGGCTGTTCTGGAGATAGTAGACGTGCCAGCTCCGCAAGGTGGCCTGTTGCTGGCGCTCGATCAGCCGGAACACGCGCCGCGCCGCTTCGACGTAGCGAGGCTCGCTCGCCACCACCAGCACCGCGCCGGCGTGTTCGAGCGGGAGAACGCGCACGAGATCGGCCAGCCCGGTCAGCCCGCCACCGGTGTGACCACGGAACGCGTCCTGCAACGTGGTGGCGAAATCCTTGGGATTGGCGCCCTGCGGCACCGGGAGAAGGGCATAGGACTGCCCGGCCAGTATGTTCACGTCGAAGCTGCGGACCAGGGCCACCACCGCGTTGCGCGACTCCGGATCGCCGCTCACCAGGATCGCGTTCTGTCCGGGATCGGCGACGATCTTCGCGCTCTGCCCGACCACTGGTTGCAGCGTCTTGGCCAGATCCGCCGCCGAGACATAGCGGAGCGGCACGACGACGCTGCCCGCCATGGCGTCGCCGCTGGCGAGGCCCGGCAGATTCGCCGCCGCGGCGGCGGGGAGCACGCGATACAGGTCGCCGGACCGGATCAGGGCGGCCCCGTTCTGGGCCAGCAGGGATTGCAGGACGGAGAGGAGCTGCGGCGCCGAGAGCGGGCGCGCGGAATGGAACGTCGCCGTGCCCTTCACGGCGGGGTCGATCGTGTAATTGACCTTGAGAATGGTCCCCAGGATCTGGGCGGCGACCTCGCGTATGTCGGAGTCGGCGAAGTCGAGCGAGGCGGTGCCGCGCAGCGTCACGCCCGCCGCAAGGTCAGCCGCCCCGCCCACGCCGGCAGCCGTGCCGGGCAGGGCCGTGCCGCTGCCGAGGCTGATCTCGGCGGGCGGGGGACTGGCGGGGGCGCCGAGATTGCCATTGACGCGTTGCTGCCGCGCCCCCGAAACCCCAAGCGGGGCGGAGATCGGCTGCCTGTAGGGCACGGATGCCGGTTCGACGCAGCCCGCCAGCAAGGCACCCATCAGCATCTGAAAAACGATTCGGTAAGTCATGCTGCCGCCGCTGGAATGCAGTGGTGTGCTCAGCGCGCCCGCGCTGGCATGGTCAAGACGGCGCATATCCGAAGTCGCCACGAAGCAATGCGCCACAAGATCATGAAACGCCTCAGTGATACCGCTATTGCTAATCGAGATTGGCAGGCGGCGTCCACATTCATTCGTGGTCCATCGTTGGGATTTGCCGAACTGACGGATTGCCGCGGGTTATAAACATGCCAAAATGTTACGGGCTATTATCAGAAAATTTTTCCTCGCTCGCGTTCCAATCGCGCGCCTCCTCCGTATCAGGATTGGGCGCGGGAGCGCCCCGGCTCGCCCGCATCTTTGGGCCGGGCGAACCGCATCTGTTTTGGGCGAGGTCATGATGCTCGACATCGGGACGGATCAAGAGGCGGTCACACCAGGCGGACTCGACCGCCGGCAAGCGTTGAAGCGACTAAGCGCCGGGGTCGCCGGGGCAGCCGCGCTGGGCGGCTTGGGGGCGGGCGGGCTGGCCCTGTCGAGCCGGCCGGCCTTGGCGGCCTCGGGGCTGACCGATGCCCAGATTTTCAACTTCGCCCTGAACCTCGAGTACCTGGAGGCCGAGTATTATCTCCGCGCCGTCAGCGGCCGGGGGCTGGATCCGAGCCTCACGACCGGGGTGGGCACCCAGGGCACCGTGACCGGCGGCTCGTTGGTGCCGTTCTCAAGCAGCCAGGGCGCCTTCACCGCCATCCGCATCGCCATTGACGAGCTGTCGCATGTCGAGTTCCTGCGCGGGGCGCTCGGTGCCGCCGCGGTCGCCGAACCCGCGATCGACCTGCAAACCAGCTTCACCACGCTCGCCGTCGCGGCCGGCCTGATCCAGTCGGGCCAGACCTTCAATCCGTTCGCGAGCGAGCTGGACTTCCTGATCGGCGCCTACATTTTCGAGGATGTCGGCGTCACCGCCTATGCGGGCGCGGCGGGGGCGATCAACAGCCCCGCAAATGTCTCCTATGCCGCCTCCATCCTGGCGATTGAGGCGTACCATGCCGGCGCGATCCGCCTGGCACTGGCCCAGCAGGGCAAGGGCAGCACGACGGACGCGATCTCCGCCTTGCGCGCGAAGCTCTCGGGCGTGGGGGACGTCGGCACGAACGCCTATGGCAACCCGTTCAACATCTCGAACGTGGACGCCAGCGGCTTGGCGTTCCGGCGCACGCCGGCGCAAGTGCTGTCCATCGTCTATGGCGGCGGCACGTCGAGCGGCTTGTTCTTCCCGAACGGGATCAATCCGGGAACCTGATGCCAAAGGTCGAAACGGCGAGGGCATCGGTCAAGGGCTCGGGAGCGCGTCAGCGGCCGACGCTCCAGGTCATGATCTGATACGGCTTGGCCCCTGATGTCGGGCCGAGGCGGACGATCGCGGTCCGCCCGGCCCGCGCCGGGCCGGATCGGGCGGTCACGTCCACCTCGATGACGCCCTCATCCGGGGCGGCGCGGATGGAGGTGGGGATTTCGCCGTACACGTCCTCCAGCGCCCGCAACACGAGGGGCGCGGCGGCGGCGGGATCAACGTCGCCGTCGTGATAGACCGTGAGATAGGGCGCGACCTGGCCAAGGATCGCCGGGGTCATGCCGAGCACGTTGCCGAGCTCGCGCACGCTCTCGAACGGCGCGTTGGGCGGCACGTAGTCGCGCCCGGCCTGCGCGTACGCCGCCGCCATCGAGGGAGCCTGGCCCGGCCGCGCGCGCCAGGCGACGATCCCGAGCGCGATGCCGTCGGCCGCCGCCCGGTCCACGCCCACCTCGCGGAGCAGCGTGGCGAGCAATTCCGGCGGCGCGCTGTTGAGATTGACCTTCCCCGCCTCGCTGCGGACGCGGATCTCCAGGCTGGCCTGGCGGCTTTCGATCCGGTGCGGAACGCCGTCCGCCACCCAGTGCCCGGCGGATTTGTCGAGAACGTGGAAGATCGCTTCGTACACGCCGCCATCGGCGGCCGCGCCGAGTTCCGCCGCGGTCCGCAAGTTGCCGGCGAGCCGCGTCTCCTGCCGCGCCGAGGCAACCATGTGGGAGACGATCAAGGCGACCAGCACCAGCGTCCAGAGCACGATCAGCAGCGCGAAGCCGCGGTCATTCCGGCCGGGGGACGCTGTCACTTCGGCATCTCGGCCTGCTGCCTCGCGATCATGCTCTGCACTTCCTCCAGGGAGGGGAGGCCGGGCTGGGCGGCGGGGCTTGGGCGGAAGGGCTTCCCCACCGGCCGGGCGGCGGGCGCCGTCGGGGCGGGCTGCTCCGCCCCGCTCGCGAAGGCCGGATGCAGCGTCACCGTCCCCGCCGGACCGGACAGCGTAACCTCCCCGGCCGAGATGGACGTCACCAGATAGGGGCCGATCCGATCGCCCGCCCGCACCACGCTCGGCTTCTGGCCCGCTTGGGCGAAGATCGCCTCGCTGCCGGCCTCGCTCACGAGCACGCCCGCGAGCCGCGGCATCTCGGCGGCCGGCTTGGCCGGCCCGGCGCTCGGGGCAGGGGGGCGGCGGGTTGGGCTGAACAGCGGCCGGGCGAGGATCGTCGCGACCCAGGGCGCGGTGTCCTCGGCGGGAGCACGCTGGACCGGTTGGAGGGGTTTGGCGACCTGCCGCGCGGCGGGCTCGATCATCTCCGCGCCGGAGGGGCCTGCTGCGGCCTCGAAGTAGAGGATGCCACCGAGCACCAGGGCGAGGCACAGCAGCAGTCCCGGCAGCGCCCGGCTCATGGGGCGGCCCGCGCCGGGCCAGCGGCGGCGCCTCCGGCACGGAACGAATAGACGATGAACTTGGCGTCCAGCTCGGGCACGTTCGGCTTGCTCAGCATCAGGTGGCGTTGCAGATCGAGCTCGTCGATCAGCATACGCGGCTTCGCCGCCTGAATGCTCTCGAGCAGATGGATCACGTTCCCCATCTCGGCTTGCGCCGCGACGCGCAGGCCGATGCGGCGGAACTGGCCGAGTTGCGTCGCTTGCAGCATCTCCACGCTGGAGAGCGGGGCGCCGGCCCGGCTCGCCATCTCCTGAACCCGTTCCTGCAACGCCGCCGCCGCTACCGCGTCGCTCTCGCCCGGCAGCAAGGCGTTGGGGTTGGCGTTGGTGGTGGGCAGGGCCGCCACTTGGCGTTCGAGCTGGGGAAGGCTGGCCGCCAGGTCGGCCATGCGCCGCGCCAGGACCAGCCGCTGATCCAGCCGCTCCGCGCGTCCGGAGTACCAGGCCAGGGCGGGGCCGATGATCCCGAACCAGACCACGAGGAAGGCAATAAGGGTAAGAGCGAGGGCCAGGATGCGCCCGCGCGGGCCGGTCGGCAGATCGAGGGTCATGGCGCCATGTTCACGATCGCAAGCCTATCAGTGGTCAGGGGCCGTGCGAAGCGGCGCGGCGACGATATCCGGCCAGTGTCGGGGGTCTCCCTGAACGAATTCGATCCGGACGCGGACCAGCGCCGGGAGGGATTTCGCACCCCATGTGCCGGTCCAGCCTCCACCGGCGGTGCTGGGCCGCCAATAGGCGAACCGCACGCGCTCGATCCGGTCCAGGAGCACCTCAACGTGTGGCGGCGGGGGCGGGCCGATCCGGCGCGCGTGCAGGTGCGGGAGCCAGCGCAGCACCAGATGGTGTGCTGGGTCCGCCATCAACAGCATGTCGGCGCTGCCGCCGTCGGCGGTCAGGGGCAGGGCGGAGGTGAACGCGAATTGCGTCTCCGTGCCCGTGGCCTGGACTGGGTCGGCGCGGGTGCCGGGGTCCATTTGGGCGATGAACTGGCGCAGCGCCCTGTCCACCGCGTCGAGGTCGCCGCGCTGGGCAATGAGTCGCTCCTGCATTCCCCAGGCCGTCAGGCCGAGCCGCACGCCTTGCGTCAGGCCGACCATCAGGAAGCCGAGCACGACCAAGGCGACCAAGATTTCGAGCAGGGTGAAGCCCGCGGTGCGCGCCGCCCTCATGGGACCGCCGGGGCGGCCGGCGCCACCCGCTCCGTGGTCAGGCGGATGCTGCGCGCTTGTCCGCCCTCCCGCCAGGACACCACGGCCGTGACCAAGTACAGGGCTGGCGGCGCGGCGCG
>DATFDN010000223.1:0-5196 GCA_035252035.1 Acetobacteraceae bacterium
TCAGGTTCGGCGACGGCATCAGGCCGTAGCCGTTGGAGTGGTGCTCGTTGACGCAGATGGCGTCGAACCCGCAATCGGCGGCGTACTCCAGCTCGTCCATGAAGTCGTTGTACATGTGGTGCGCGCGCCTCGGGTCGAACAGCGACGAGTGGATGTCCACCCACACCGAGGGATGCTTGTCGCGGAAATCGTCCGGCAATTCGGTGTAGGGCATCAAGTGGAACCACATCAGCTTCATGGGACGCCTCGCTCATTGACCCCGCGTGGGGTTGGTTTGGCGGCAACTAGACGCGCCCGCCGGGCGCCGTCAACCGGGCGTCAATCGCGCGCTTCGGGCCGCACCAGCGGAACGAACCGGACCGCGAGCACGTCGCGCTCGTGGACAGCGCCCGCGTCGTCGCGCGTGAGCAGGCGTAGCTCCTGCTCCGCCCCTGGCGGTCCGAGGGGGATGACCATGCGCCCCGGCGCGGCGAGCTGTCCGAGCAGCGCCGGCGGCACCTCGGCCGCGGCGGCGGTAACGATGATGGCGTCGAACGGCGCAGCCTCCGGCCAGCCCGCCGCGCCATCGCCGACGCGCAGCGTGATGTTGCGCAGGCCCGCCTGCGTGAGCGCCTGCTGGGCGTGGCGCGACAGGGCTGGGATGGCCTCGATCGAGAACACCTCCCGCGCGAGCCGCGCCAGGATCGCCGCCTGGTATCCCGACCCGGTGCCGATCTCAAGCACGCGGGAGCCTGGCGTGAGGTCGAGCAGGTCGGTCATCAGCGCCACGATGAAGGGTTGCGAGATCGTCTGGCCGTGGCCGATCGGGTGGGGCGCGTTGGCATACGCCTTGGCCGCGGCCGAGGCCGGCATGAAGGCGGCGCGGTCGGTGGCGCGCAGCGCCTCCAGCACGCAGGGGCTGAGCGTGGCACGCCCGGTCCAGTGCGCCGTGGCCCGCGTCTCCGCCTCGATCTGCGCGATCAGCGTCTCGACATCAGTCATCGCCCGCCCTCAACGCACGGCCAGCCGGACGGTGCCCTGGCACGGCTTTGCCCATCCCAGGGCGCGGTGTAGCCTGCGACCAGCAGAACAAGGGAAGCCGCGATGGACGTCAATGCGCGCGTCGAGCCCGGGCGGACCGATGCCGGGACGGAGGAAGTGGCGAGCGCCCGCCGGCTGATCCCGCTGTTGCGTGATGCGGGGCCGAGGATTGACGCGCTTCGCGCGCTGCCGCCGGACGTGCTGGACGCGATGCATGGGGCGCGGCTGTTCCGCCTGCTCGTGCCGCGCGGGCTGGGCGGGCTGGAATTGCTTCCCGCCGAGTACGTCCAGTGCGTCGAGGCGGTGGCGATGGGGGATGCCAGCGCGGCCTGGTGCATGAACCAGAACTCGGGCTGCTCCATGGTCTCCGCCTATCTGGAGCCCGAGGTCGCGCGGCGCGTCTTCGGCGGCGCGCGGGACGTGCTCGCCTGGGGACAGTCGCGCGGCCGGGCGCGGGCCGACAAGGTGCCGGGCGGCTGGCGCGTCACCGGCACGTGGCTGTTCGCCAGCGGCAGCCGCCACGCGACGTGGCTCGGCGCGCACTGCCCGATTTTCGACGCCGGCGCCACGCAAGGCCGCGCGTCCGACGGCACCCCAATCGAGCGCACCATGTTGTTCCCGCGCGAGGCGGCGAGGATCGACGACGTGTGGCGGGTGCTGGGCCTGCGCGGCACCGGCAGCGACACCTATTCGGTCGAAGACCTGTTCGTGGCGGACGCCTATTCGGTCGAGCGGGACAACGTGGCGGAGCGCCGGGAGGAGGGGCTGCTCTATCGGTTCACCACGACGAACATCTACGCGTCGGGCTTCGGCGCGGTGGCGCTGGGCATCGCGCGCGGGATGATGGACGATTTCGTCAGCCTGGCCTCCGCCAAGACCCCCGCCCTGACCCAGACCGCGCTGCGCGACAGTACGGCGGTGCAATGGCTGATCGGCGTGTCCGACGCCCGGCTGCGCGCCGCGCGCACCCTGCTGATCGCGACGTTGGAGCGCGCGCAAGCCGGCGCGGCGGCGCGCGGGCACCTGACCATGCGGGACCGGGTGGACATCCGCCAGGCCGCCACCTTCGCGATCTATGAGTCGCGCGAGGTGGTCAACGCGCTGTGGCACCAGGCGGGCGCGACCGCGATCTTCGACACCGGCCCGTTCGAACGCCGCTTCCGCGACATGAACACGGTGTCCCAGCAGGCCCAGGGCCGCGCCTCGCACCTGGAGACGGTTGGCCAGCACATGCTGGGGATGAAGCCAAGCGAGCGGTGGCTCTAACAAGGCCGGGTCTTATCCCGCGCGCGCCTCGGCCAGCACGAGGCGCCGCCGCGGGACGGGCCGCGCCGGCAGGCCGGCGTACACGTCCTTCACCGCCTCGGTGATGATGACCCCGGCCAGCCCCGGGGCGAGGCGCCGCCCGGTCCGCTCCAGCAACGGGCCGCTCCGCAGCACGACGCGCCGCTTCGTGGGCGGCAGGTAGAGCGCCGCGTCGCGCCTTTCCACGCGGAACATGGTGGTGGCGAGCAGGCGGCCGATTTGGCCGTGCGAATAGGGCTCGCCATGGCCGAACGGCGTCGATTCGAGATAGGCCCACAGGCCGGTGCGGTTGGGGGCGACGATCAGCAGTCTGCCGTCGTCCTTCAACACCCGCCATAGCTCGCGCAACAGCCGGGGGGCGTTCTCGGCCGCCTCCAGCCCATGGACCAGCAGGATATGGTCGAAGACAAGATCGGGGAACGGCAGCGCGTCCTCCTCAGCGGTGCAGCTCAGCCCCGGCGCTCCGGCGGGCCAGCGCGCGGCGCCCATTTGCGCCGGCGTCAGCGCGACGCAGCGCGCGCCCTGGTCGCGCCATAGCCGCAGGTAGGGCTGCGCATACCCCAGGCCCAGCACGCGCCGCCCCTCCAGGGCGGGCCAAAGCGCCGCGAGGCGGGCGCGCAGCAGCCGCGCCGTCACCGCCCCGCGGGCCGTGCCGTAGAAATCCGCCGCCAGGTGGGCATCGGCTGCCATGTCCAATCATAGCACCAAGCCGGCTGGCGAGGGGACGCGGCCGGTGCTAGGGTCAGCCATGCCCGTCACAGCCGAACCCGTTCCGATCCTCAGCGACAACTACGCCTGGCTGCTGCGCGACGCGGCCTCCGGCGCGGTCGCCATCGTCGATCCCGCCGATCCCGGCCCGATCATCGCCGCGGTCGAGCGCGCGGGCGGGCGGCTCGACATGATCCTGCTCACCCACCACCACGCCGACCATGTGGCTGGCACCGATGCGGTGCGGGCGCGGTTCAAGTGCCCGGTGGTCGGCGCCGCCGCGGACGCGCACCGGCTGCCCCGGCTGGACCGGGCGGTGCGCGAGGGCGACACGGTCCAGCTTGGCGGGGCCGAGGCGCGGGTGATCGACACGCCTGGCCACACCAGGGGGCAGATCAACTTCTATTTCTCCGATGGCGACGTGCTGCTCTCGGGCGACACGCTGTTCAGCCTGGGCTGCGGGCGGCTGATCGAGGGCACGGCCGAGGAGATGTTCGCCTCGCTGCGCAAGCTCGCCACGCTGCCGGCCGACACGCTGGTCTGCTGCGGCCACGAGTACACCGCGAGCAACGCGCGCTTCGCGCTGACGGTGGAGCCGGACAACGCGGCGTTGCGGGCGCGCGCCGAGGAGGTGCGGCGCCTGCGCGAGGCGAACCGGCCCACCGTGCCGTCCCGGCTTGGCGAGGAGCTGGCGGCCAACCCGTTCCTGCGCGCCCCGGACGCGGCGAGCTTCGCGCGCGTCCGCGCCCAAAAGGACGCATTCTGAGGAGCGTCGCCGTGAAGCTGTTCTACTCGCCAACGAGCCCGTTCGTGCGCAAGGTGATGGCCTGCGCGATCGCGCGCGGCATCGAGGGACGGATCGAGACGGTCCGCGCCAACCCCCATGACTCGCCGCCCGATCTGCTGGAGGCCAATCCCCTGTCGAAGGTGCCATGCCTTGTCACCGACGAGGGGCTGGCGCTGTTCGACAGCCCGGTGATCTGCGAATTCCTCGACAGTGTCGGCGACGCGGCCAAGCTGTTCCCGCCTTCTGGCCCGGCCCGCTGGCGGGCGCTGAAGCAGCAGGCCCTGGGCGACGGCATCCTCGACGCGGCCGTGGGACGGCGCGGCGAGATGGCGAAGCCGGTGGAGGCGGCGCGTCAAGCCTGGATGGCGCGGCAGAAGGCCGCCATCAGCCGCGCCCTGGCCCAGATCGAGGCCGATCCACCCCAGTCCGGGCTTGACATCGGCACCATCACCTTGGCCTGCGCCCTGGGTTATCTCGATTTCCGCTTCGGCGCGGAGCCGTGGCGCGGGGCGCATCCGCGCCTGGCCGATTGGTTCGGCGCGATCGCCGCGCATCCGGCCATCGCGGGCACGGTGCCAAAGGAAGGCTAGGGCGTGATCGTCGGAGGCGGAGCCGCCGGAGACGTGAATCACGCTCTCGAACAACGAGCTGAGTCTCAGCGCCGGTCCGACAGCTCCTTCGTGACGCGCACCGCCTCGGCGACCTGACCGGGGGGTGTCTCCGCCGCGCCGGACCCCAGCTTCACCTTGCCGTCCGGCTCCGGTATGGCAATCGGCTTGACCTCCACCGGCGCGACGCCGGTTTTCTTCATGTCCAGCTCGTGGGCGACCTTCGGGCTGACATCCATCACCCGCCCGCGCGCGTACGGACCCCGGTCCTCGACCTGGACAGTGGCCGACTTGCCGGTCCGAAGATTTGTGACCTTGGCCGTGGTGCCGAGCGGCAGGCTCTTGCTGGCCGCGGCATCGGAGCCCGGGCTGTAGCGGCGGCCATCGGCCATTCGGTGGCCGTTGAACGTTTCGGCGTAGAAGGATGCCTTGCCGCGCTCGGCGCGCCCGGACCGGTCCTCGGCACTGGCCTGCGTTGCCGGCGAGGCGGCCAGCCCGGCCGCCACGAGCAGCACGAGGCAGGGCGCCGTGGCCTGTTCCACCCTCATGTCGTTCCTCTCCGTATTGGTTCCGGAGAGGGGACGCTCCCACCGGGCGCGCGGTTCCCGTCTCACGGCTTCGTCAACGGAGCCGGTTGCGGGGAGCATGAGGTTGCGCCTATAACCCCGCCCGTCTCGGAGAGGTGCCGGAGCGGTCGATCGGGGCGGTCTCGAAAACCGTTGTACCCTTTTGGGGTACCGTGGGTTCGAATCCCACCCTCTCCGCCGG
>DATFDN010000224.1:0-2486 GCA_035252035.1 Acetobacteraceae bacterium
CCCGTCCGCAAAGGGGAAGAAGGCGTCGGAGGCGACGACCGAGCCCTTGGCCAGCGGCTCCGCCAGCCCCGCCGCCTTCGCCGCCGCCTCCGACTTCCAGGCGGCGATGCGGCTCGACTCCACGCGGTTCATCTGCCCCGCGCCGATGCCGACCGTCGCGGCGTCCTTGGCGTAGACGATGGCGTTTGATTTCACATGCTTGCAGACGCGGAAGGCGAAGACGAGATCGGCGAGTTCCGCCTGGGTGGGCGCGCGCCTGGTCACGACTTTCAGGGCGCCGGCCTCGATCCGGCCGGCGTCGCGCGTCTGCGCCAGGAAGCCGCCGGCGAGGCTGCGGAAGGCGAGGCCGGGCGCGGCGGGATCGGGCAGACCGCCGGTCAGCAGCAGGCGCAGGTTCTTCTTGCGGGCGAGCACGGCGCGGGCCTCGGCGTCGGCATGGGGGGCGATGATGGCCTCGGTGAAGATCGCCGCGATCCGCTCCGCCGCCCCCCCGTCGAGGGTCCGGTTGAGCGCCACGATGCCGCCGAAGGCCGAGACCGGATCGCAGCGCAGCGCCTTGTCCCAGGCTGAGGCCAGCGTCTCGCCGAGCGCGGCGCCGCAGGGATTGGCGTGCTTGACGATCACCACCGCCGGCGCCTCGAACTCCGCGACGCACTCGAAGGCGGCGTCCGTGTCGTTCAGGTTGTTGTAGGATAGCTCCTTGCCCTGGATCTGAGTCGCGGTCGCGACGCCCGGCCGGGTGCCGGTCGTGTAGAAGGCGGCCGCCTGGTGCGGGTTCTCGCCATAGCGCAACGTCTGGCGCAGCGTGCCCGCGATGGCGAGGCGCTGGGGGAATGTCTCGCCTTGTCGCGCGGCGAACCAGGCGGCGATGGCGCTGTCATAGGCGGCAGTGTGCGCATAGGCGCTCGCGGCGAGGCGGCGGCGCAGCGCGATCGTGGTGCCGCCGTGCGCCTGGAGTTCGCCGAGCACGTCCGCGTATTGATCGGGCTCGGTGAGCACCGCCACGAAATCATGATTCTTGGCGGCCGCGCGGATCAGCGCCGGGCCACCGATGTCGATGTTTTCGACACACTCGGCCGGATCGGCGCCAGCGGCGATGGTCGCCTCGAACGGGTACAGGTTCACCGCGACGAGGTCGATCGGCGCGATCTTGTGCGCCTGCATCTGGGCTTGGTGCTCCGGCTGGTCGCGCCGGCCGAGAATCCCGCCATGGATTTGCGGCACCAGCGTCTTCACGCGCCCGTCGAGGATTTCGGGGAAGCCGGTGTGGGCGGAGACCTCCGTGACCGGCACGCCCGCCTCGCGCAGCGCGCGGGCCGAGCCGCCGGTGGAGATGATGTCAACGCCGCGCGCGGCCAGCGCCTGGGCGAACGGGACGAGGCCGGTCTTGTCGGAGACGGAGATCAGGGCGCGGCGGATGGGAACGATGTCGGCCATAGTGGATGTTCAGCATGTGGGTGGCCGGAGCGCTACCACCCGAGGTCCGTCGGGCGCAAACCGAGGAAGACCTTGCCGGCCGATTCGTAGTGGACCGGAAAGCCCGCATTGTGGTGGACCGCGACGTGGATATCGCGGAAGCACCGCTCCAGGGGATTGCGTGTGTAAATCCCAAGCGTGCCGGCGGCGTGGAAGACGAGATCCACGGCCCGGACGGCTTCATGCACCGCGTGGGTGATGGCGAGCCTCGCCCTCGCGATCGCCACGCTCGGGTCTTGGCCGCGCATCGCCTCGCAGGCGGCGCCCACGGCGTCGAGGACGAAGGCGCGTGCGGCGCCCAGGATCGCCTCCGCCTCGCCGACGCGGGTTTGCACGAGAGGACGCTCGCGCAGCGGCACCGGAGAGCTCGCTGAACCGCTTCTGGCCAGTTCGATGAACGCATCGATGGCGGCGCGCGCGATGCCGAGCGCGTTGGCGACGTTGGCGCTGAAGATCGTGACGAAGGCCAGCCTGGGATGGTACAGATCGCCGCCTTGGCGGGGCGGCTCGGCCAGGGAGGAGGTGTAGGCGTTCGGCACGAACACGTCGTCGATGACGAAATCATGACTTCCGGTGCCGCGCAGCCCCACCACTGACCACGTATCCTCGATGCGGGCCTTGGAGGCGGGTATCCACATGGAGCGGGTGAGCGGGGCGCCGGCAGAGGTCATCGCTGGCGTTTCCCCATCGACGATCTTGCACGTGCAAAACAGCCAGTTCGCGTGGTTGACGCCGCTCGCGAAATCCCAGCGGCCCGAAACCCTGTAGCCGCCGCCGACGGGGCGCGCGACTCCTTGCGAGCGAAGCGAGCCCGCGAGCCGCAGGTTCGCCGGCGTGCCCGCGATCGAGCGGCCGACATCGGTATCAAGCCAGCCGGCGAACAGCGAGGCCACGGTCGCGATCATCACGCACCAGCCAACCGAGCCATCGGCCTTCGAGAGCTCCTCGATGGCGCGGAACGCGGTCAGGCGGGGGAGTTCCGGACCGCCCATCGAGCGCGGCAGGAACAT
>DATFDN010000225.1:0-2573 GCA_035252035.1 Acetobacteraceae bacterium
ACATGAGGGCAGCCCGCGCGTTCTTCCGCTCGGCGAAGACGGTGACCGGCCTCACGCCTGACCGGGTCACGATGGACGGCCACGACAGCTACCCCCGCGCGATCCGCACCGAGCTGCGCAGAGGGGTGCGGCACCGGACCAGCCGCTACCTCAATAATAGGCTGGAACAGGACCACCGGGGCTTGAAAGGCCGATACCGGCCCCTGCGCGGCTTCAAGTGCCCCAGATCGGCCGCCCGGTTCTGTCGAGGCCACGACGAGCTCCGCAACTTCCTCCGCCTCCGTTCCCGCCGCAACCAACACGGCCCCGCCGCCCGCCGCAAACTGCTCTTCCTTCGCCGGACCGCGACCGTGCTGGCCATCCTGGAGGCGGCCTGATCGATGCCGCCTGGGCGTTCGAGAGTGCTGGCGGCACCTGCTGGCGCGGAACCTGACGGAACTCGCCAAGGGCCAAGCTGCTGGTGCATCTGCACGAGGCGCTCGCGGCCCGCGTGGTCGGGCGGCCCGAAGCGACGATCGCTGAGCTGCGCGCCTGACTCCGGCGCGACCACGGTGTGAGCGCCAGTACGGGCACGGTGTGGAAGACGCTCAGGCAACTCGGCTTGACGCTCAAAAAAGTTCGCTCAGGGCCGCCGAGCAGGCGCGGGCCGACGTCGCCCAGGCCCGCCGCGCCTGGCGCGAGCTACAGCCTCGACTGAACCCCCGCAAGCTGGTCTTCCTTGACGAGACCTGGGCCAAGACAAACATGACGCGGCTCTATGGGCGCAGCCCGCGCGGCCGGCGCCTGGTCGCCGCGGCCCCCTTCGGGCAGTGGAACACGAGCACGCTGATCGCGGCCCTGCAGCATGACGGGATCGTGGCGCCGATGGTGCTCGACGGTGCGCTCAACGGCCGCGCGTTCCTCGCCTGGGTGCGGCACTTCCTGGCGCCGACGCTGCGGGCGGGCGATTTCGTGGTCGCCGACAAGCTCGCGAGCCACAAGGTCGCAGGCGTGCGCGACGCGATCGGGGCCAGCGGGGCGAGCCTGCTGTTTCTCCCAGCCTACTCGCCCGACCTAAACCCGATCGAGCAGGCCTTCGCCAAGGTCAAAGCTTGGCTCCGCCGCGCCGAGCCGCGCACCCGCGACGAGTTGTGGCGGACAGTTGGCTCAGCCCTGGAGGGCTTCGCACCCGACGAATGCCGCAACCATCTCCGCCATTGCGGCTATGCACACCCTCAGTGAAACGGCTCTAAGCTTTCTGTGGCTGGGCCCGCTCGCGTGAGGCGCCTGGTGGCGGGCAAGCCGCCAGCCGGGACTCGGCCGCCAGCGTGGGATCATGCGTGGCCGCTGTCGCTGGCTGCCGTGAAGAGCAGCCCTCTGACGCTACCGGGATCGATCCGCCGCATTTCCCGGTATATGGCCAAGGCCCGCTCGCCGGGCGGCAGCCGTTCCCATTGGTCCTCGGAATAGCCCGTTTGGGCTGCGGCGACCGCATGAAGGAACACAGCCTCATCCATCTCTCGCCTCCTTGTGAGGCGGAGAATTACATTCGCTATCGGAATAAGCAATCGTTCTTGACGGCCTTTTGGATCCTGCCTCCGTGGCGTGCTCCCGCCGCACGCTGAGTCGCGCTCGGTGATGGGAGAGGGGAATGGTCGAAGCCCCCATGCCGGTCGGTCAGGAGCGCCAAAAGAGCGCCGGGTCCGCGTGACTGCCTTCCCGGCAGCCCACGGCATGGTGTGGGCCGGCCACCCCGCCGCGATCGGCGATCCGCGCCGTGCGATCGTTTTTGGCCGACGCGCGTATCGGTGTTCCCTCCAGCCGTTGGACGCGGACGCTGGCGCATGGCGGCATCGACACGGCGCCCGCCCGGGAACCGCGCGTGGTTTGTGCGCGGACTCTGGCGGTCCACATCGGCCCCGCTTCCGCAACGAGGCGCCTCTTCGGATTTGGTGGACGGAGGGCCGATCGGCCTTGCTGCGGCCCGGATCCGATCACCGCGTGATCGTGTCGGATGGAGGGGCATGCGGCGGCACGACTGGCCGTTCCTCGTCGGCCTGCCGCCTTCCGGGTCGGCGTCATGTCGGCGGGAACTTGCCGTGCTTGGGCGCGCCGACGTACTGCTCACCAAGGCAGTGCTCGGTGTGCGAGCGCGTGCTGAGCCAGACGACCGTGCCGCCAGAACACGCCGCGTCGTTCGGCGGGGTGCGAATCGGGGGCTGGGCCATGACCGCTCCCACCGCGACGAAGATCCGCCCACGCAGCGGTTCGTGCCCGACGGCCGTGGTCCGCGTCCCCTGCAAGGCCTCATTGCCGCTGTGCGCCCGCTTTGGAGGGCGGCATCTCGGGCGCGCCCGCCGTTCCCAAAGCCGCGACTCTACTAATCGGTTCGTGCCACCTCGCCTCCCGGCGTCGGCGGGCATGATCCTCTCCGTCCCGGAGCCGCTTGGAAGCGGGCACGCCTCCCTTCGCGGGAAGGCCCGCCCCACGGTCCCACATGAGAATCGACAATAGGCTTGATGCGGATGCACCGGGTCGTGTGGGGCATCGCGCTCGTGTGTCTGGCCGCGGCTGCCGGAGCCGCCGCCCTGATA
>DATFDN010000226.1:0-8378 GCA_035252035.1 Acetobacteraceae bacterium
GGGTAGTAGCCCATCACCTCCTGCCGCTCCTCGGGCGTGCTGTTCGGATAATGGCGCACGAAGTCGGCGACGAAGCCCTGGTTGGTCCCGTTGTCGAGCTGGGCCAGCGAATTGGCCAGATAATGCTGCGGGTCGTGCTCGATGTTGCGGGTCCGGGTGGGCGCCTGGAACACGGGCGGGCCGCCCAGCCCGTCCGGGTTGGAGCGCGGGTTCGCCGGATCGACGCCGTCCAAACCCGCATGGACCTCGGCCATGCAGCCGAGCATACGGTCGAAGCAGTTGTTCTCCATCATCAAGACGACGACGTGGTCGATCGGCGGCATGGATGTTCCTAGAACTTAGCGTCGTGCGACGATGAACAACCGCCGGAACGGGAGCAAGGTGGCGCCGTCGGGCCGGCGCGGATAATGCGGGCGCAGCGCGGCGGCATAGGCGGCGCGGAAGGCGGGCCGCAGCTCATCGGGAAGCTTGTCCAGGAAGGGCCGCAGACTGCTGCCGGCGGCCCATTCGCCGACCGCGTCCTCGCCGCGCAGCGCGTGCATGTAAATCGTCTGCCAGATGTCCAGCGCGCTGGCGTGCGGGCGGAGCACATCCCAATAGCGTTCCGGGGCCAGGATGTCGCGGGCCGAGCCGATTCCGCGCAGATGCTCCGCCCAGGGACCAGTTGCTGCGACTTCCGGTTGCAGGCGGCGCAGCGGCGCATCGTGCATGGCCGGCATCTGCACCGCGAGCACGCCCCCCGGCGCGAGCAGCGCCATCAGGCGTGGGAACAGCGCCTCATGCGCTCCGAGCCAGTGCAGCGCGGCGTTCGAATAGATCAGATCAGGTGGCGCCTCGGGGGTCCAGGCGCTGATATCGGCGGCGACGAAGCGGCACCCCGGCGCGGCGAGACGGGCCTTCGTCAGCATGGCCTCCGAGGCATCGACGCCGGTTATCCCGGCCGTGGGAAAGCGGCGCGCGAGCACGGACGTGACGTTGCCCGCGCCACAGCCGAGATCAACCACGCGCGAAGGTGCGGCCAGGTCCACCCGCGCCAGCAGATCGAGCGCGGGCCGCAAGCGCTCATCGGCGAAGCGAAGGTACTGCTCCGGATCCCAATCCGCGCTTTGCGCCATTCAGCGCGGCCCGGCGCTAGGGCGGTCGAAGAAACGCTTGATGAGCCAGAACCCGGCGATCACGTCCGCCGCGAACAGCGCCATGCCCAGCCCGTACCAGCCGCCGGCCGTGTCGATCATGAACAGCGCCCCGATCGCGATCAGGATCACCAGGGCGAACGCGAGCATGTCCCGGACTTCCATCAATGGACCTCCCGTGTCGTAGCTGCAACACCGCGCTATGTGTACGCCCTGACCGCACACGGCAAATGCGCCCGAACGCGGAATGCGCGAAACAGCCGGTGTGTTTCACGGCAGCCACGCCAGGGCGCGGACCAGACGCTTCGTGCGCGGCGCGAACAGTTGGGCGCTGTAATAGGCGCCCGCGGCGCGCTTGCCCGCCTCCGCCCGCGTTGGGTAGGGCGCGATCAGCTCGGCCAGCGCCCGCACCGGCAACCCGCGCTCAATCGCTAACGTCCACTGCCCAATCATCTCCCCGGCATGGGGCGCCAGGATGCCCGCGCCGATCACCCGGCCGCGCTCGACCACCAGCCTCACCAGCCCAGCCGTGTTGCGCTCGGTCCGGGCGCGGTCGTTCTCCGCCATTGTCCAGCGCAGCACGGACACGCGCCGTCCCGCCGCGCGCGCCTCCGCCTCGGTCGGCCCGACCTGTGCCAGCTCGGGATCGGTGTAGGTGACGCGCGGCAGAGCCCGATAGTCGAGCCGTGCCGGAAGGTGGAACAGGGCGCGGCGGATCACGATGCCGGCGTGGTAGGTGCCGACATGGGTGAAGGCGCGGGGGCCGATCGATCGGGGGTCGGCGATGTCGCCGGCGGCGAAGACGCGGCGGTTGGTCAGGCTGCGCAGTCCGGAATCCGTGGCGATCCCCTGGGCGGTCGCCCTCACCCCGCCAACGTCGAGCGCCAGCGCCTCCAGGTTGGGCTGGCGCCCCGTCGCGACCAGGAGATGGCTGCCCGAAAGCCGCCGTCCGTCGTGCAGCACCAAGGTCGGACCCGGCGCAGCTTCGGCGACCTTGACGCCTTCCAGGATAGCCACGCCCTTCTGTGTGAGCGCCTCCCGCAGCCCGGCGGCCAGCTCCGGATCGTCACGCCCGGCGATCCGGCCCGCCTCCACGATTGTCACCCGGCAGCTCAGGCCCGCATGGGCATCGGCCATTTCCAGCCCGATCGGCCCGCCGCCCAGGATCAGCAAATGCTCGGGCTTCTCCGCCATCTCGAACAGCGTCTCGTTGGTAAGGTAGGCCACGCGCGCAAGGCCCGGGACGGGCGGGACGGCGGGACGGCTGCCGCCGGCGATGACGATGTGGCGGGCGGAGAGGCGCGCGCCGTTAACCTCCAGCGCGTCCTCGGCGGCGAAGCGGGCCTCGCCGCGCAAGACAGTGGCGCCGAGGGCATGGAACCGCGCCGCGCTGTCGGTGGGCGCGATGGCGGCGATGACGCCATGCACGTGGGCGCGCACGGCAGCCCAGTCCACGACCGGCTCGCCCAGCCTTACGCCCAGGACGTGCGCCCGGCGCGCCGCTTGCGCCGCGTGGGCGGCGGCGAGCAGCGACTTGCTCGGCACACAGCCGGTGTTCAGGCAGTCGCCCCCCATGCGTCCGCGCTCGATCAGCGCGACCCGCAGCCCGAGCTGCGCGGCGACTGACGTGATCGACAGCCCCGCCGACCCCGCCCCGATCACCGCGAGGTCGAAGGTATCCCTCTTCACCGGCCGCGCCGCGTCCAGCGCCACACGACCGGCAGCAGCGCCAGCGCCGCCAGCGCCGCCAGCGGTCCGAGAATCTGCGCGGAAAACAGGATGCCCAGATCAGGCGACCGCCCGGAGGCGAGCACGTCGCCCACGCCGGCGCCAATCCAGGCAAGGACGAAGGTCGCGGGGATGATGCCCACCAGGGTGGCAGCCGCGAAGGGCAGCAGGCGCATCCCGCAAAGCGCCGCGCCAAGGTTGACCAGCCAAAACGGCGTGGGCACCAGGCGCAGGGCGAGCAAGTAGCTGAACCCGTCGCGGTGCAGCCCTGGACGGATGCGATCGAGCAGCGTGCCCGCGCGACGGCGCATGGTGCCGGCAAGAGCCGACCGCGCAACCAGGAAAATGATCACCGCGCCCGCGGTGGCGCCCAGCACGGCAATCGTCCCGCCGAGCACGGTGCCGAACAACAGGCCGCCCAGGACCGTCAGCAGCGCCGCCTCCGGAATCGAGACCGCCACCCAGACCGTGTACACGATCGCGTAGATCAGCGGCGCCAGGACCGGGTGATCGCCCACCAGCGCCATCAGCCGAGTCTGGTGGCGGGCGATTCCGCGCCAACTCAGCGTCTCTCCAAGGCCGCTATGCCAGGCGGCGAAGGCCAGCCCGGCCAGGATGAGCGCGATCAGGAGTGGTTTGAGATATCGCACCAGGACGGACTTGCTACCATTTGAGAAGGCGCTCCCTTGCCGGACGGCCCTGTTGTGAGGCGCCCCACGCTCCGCCGCAACCCCATGCCAGCCATTGTTGACCGGGCGGCTCGCCCCCCGTATAAGCCGCCGCGACCGACGGGCCCCCGCGAGGCGGGCGCGGCCCGGCCCCGCCTTTGCGGGAATCTGGTTCCAACGGAGAATTCTCGTGAAGCGCACTTACCAACCCTCGAAGCTGGTCCGCAAGCGCCGGCACGGGTTCCGCGCCCGCATGGCGACGGTCGCCGGCCGCAGGGTGCTGGCCAACCGCCGCGCCAAGGGCCGCAAGCGCCTGTCGGCCTGACCGTCGATAAGGGTGCGGTGCGCACCGCGCATCCTTTGGCTTCCCCGTCCCCCGCGTGCAAGGCGGGACGCCTGAAGAAGCGGGCCGAGTTCCTGCGCGTCGCCGCGAAGGGCCGCAAGATCCCCGCGCCCAGCCTGGTGCTCCAGGCGCTGCGGCGCGCGGACTCCGGGCCGGCCAGGGTGGGCTTCACCGTGACCAGGAAGATCGGCAACGCCGTGGTGCGCAACCGGACGCGCCGGCGGCTGAAGGAGGCGGCGCGGCTGGTCCTCGCGGCCGAGGCGCCGCGCGGCGTGGATCTCGTCCTGATCGGGCGCGAGGGCACGCGGGCGCGCGCTTTCACTGCGTTGCAGGACGATCTGCGCCGCGCGCTGGCGAGGGCGGGGGCTGGATGAGCGGCGGGGTCAGCCTCGGCGCTTGGCTCGGGATCGGCTTGGTGCGCCTCTATCAATGGACGCTGCGGCCCGTGATCGGCGCCAATTGTCGCTTCGCGCCGAGTTGCAGCGAATACGCGATCGAGGCGCTGCGCGGGCATGGCGCGGTGCGCGGGGCAGGGATGGCGGCGTGGCGGGTGTTGCGCTGCAATCCATGGAACGAGGGCGGGTACGATCCGGTTCCCGCCTGCGACTGCCGGCGCGGCGCGGCCTGCCCGACCGGCGAGACGGGGCAATAATGGACCAAAAGCGACTCTTCACGGCAATCCTGATCTCGATCGCGATCCTGCTCGGTTATCAGCTCGTCGCGCAGCGCTATCTGCCGCAGCCGCCCCAGCCCACGGCGCAATCGCAGCAATCGGCCCTGAACAAGACGGCGACCCCGCCCGAGGGCGGCCCGGCCGCCGGGGCCCCGGCCACGCCGGCCGCACCCGCTCCGGCCAACGTCCCCCGCCTGAAGATCGCCGCTCCGGCGGTGCGCGGCTCGGTCAACCTGCGCGGCGCGCGCATCGATGACGTGATCCTGAACGACTACCGCCAGACCGATGCGCCCACCTCGCCGGATGTGCAATTGCTGGAGCCGGCTTCCTCGAAATACCCATACTACGTCCAGTATGGCTGGTCGGCGCCGGCCGGGGAGACGGTGGCGCTTCCAGGCGAGGACACGATCTGGACGGCCTCCGCCCCTGAACTCCAAGTCGGCCATCCCGTCACGCTGTCCTGGAACAACGGGCAGGGCCTGGATTTCCGTATCGTGCTGGCGATCGACGCGCACTACATGCTCTCGGTCCGCCAGGAGGTGCATAACGCCACCGGTCAGCCGGTGAAGCTTTATCCATGGACGCGGGTGCGCCGCGACTACACGCCCGAGACGGCCGGCTACTACATTCTGTTCGAGGGGCTGCTCGGCGTCACCGACGGGCGGCTCCAGGAGTACAAGTACAGCCAGGTCGAGTCCGACGCGAAGAAGAAGAACAGCGATGTCGCCTATGCCGAGACCTCGACCGGCGGCTGGGCCGGGATCACCGACAAGTATTGGCTGACCGCCATCATTCCCGACCAGGCGATCCCCGAAACGGTCCGATTCCGCTACATCCCCGGCGGCGATGGGCACTACCAGGTGGATTACGTGACCCAGGAGCCGCAGACCGTCGCGCCCGGCGCCGACGCGGCCCTGCCCACGCACCTCTTCGCGGGCGCCAAGGTGGTCACGCTGCTCGACCAGTACGAGCAGGCGTTGAACATCCCGCACTTCGACAAGGCGGTGGATTTCGGCTGGTTCTATTTCCTGACCAAGCCGATCTTCTATTGCCTCGACTTCCTCAATGGCCTGCTCGGCAATTTCGGGCTCGCGATCATCGTCTTCACCGTGTTCGTCAAGATCCTGTTCTTCCCGCTGGCGAACTACTCCTATCGCTCGATGAGCAAGATGCGGCTGCTCAGCCCCAAGGTCACGGCCCTGCGCGAGCGGTTCAAGGACGATCCGCAGAAGATGCAGGCCGAGATGATGGCGCTGTACAAGGCCGAGAAGATCAATCCGGCCAGCGGGTGCCTGCCCATGGTCGTGCAGATCCCGGTCTTCTTCTCGCTCTACAAGGTGATCTTTGTCACGATCGAGATGCGCCAGGCGCCGTTCTTCGGCTGGATACGCGATCTCTCGCAGGTCGATCCAACGAACCTGTTCACCCTGTTCGGATTGGTCCCCTGGGATCCGACCGTGATCTCGCCGATCCTGCATGTCGGCGCCTGGCCTCTGATCATGGGACTGACCATGTTCTTCCAGCAGAAGCTGAACCCGCCGCCCCCCGATCCGACCCAGGCGAAGCTGTTCATGTTCATGCCGGTGATCTTCACCTTCATGCTGGCGCGCTTCCCGGCGGGGCTGGTGATCTATTGGAGCTGGAACAACCTGCTCTCGATCGCGCAGCAATGGCTGATCATGCGCCGCACCCACCTGACGCGCCCAGGCTTGGCGCGGACGTGAGCCGGTTCGGTGGGCGGAGCGGACGCCGCCGCCGAGGCTGAGGCGGTGCTGGAGGCGGGGCGGCTGCTCTTCGCCCGCCCGTGCCGGTTCGTCTTCGCCGCGCAGTCGCTCGACCGTCTGCCGCCCGTGGGCCTTCCGGAGGTCGCTTTCGCCGGCCGCTCCAACGTCGGCAAGTCCTCGCTCCTGAACGCGCTGACCGGCCAGCGCGCGCTGGCCAGGGTGTCCCAGCAACCTGGGCGCACAAGGCAGCTCAACTTCTTCGATCTAGGAGAGCGGCTGATCCTGGTGGACATGCCGGGCTATGGCTACGCCCAGGCGCCCAAGCACGTGAAGGCCGACTGGCAGGGGCTGATGTTCGACTACCTGCGCGGCCGGCCGAGCTTGCGGCGCGTGCTGCTGCTGCTGGACGCGCGGATCGAGGTCAAGCCGAGCGACGAGGCGGTGATGGCACTGCTCGACCGGGCGGCGGTGACGTTCCAGATTGTGCTGACCAAGGCTGATGGCCTCAAGCCGGCGGCGCTCGGGCGCAAGATGGCGGATGCGGTTCGGCTTGCGCGGGCGCACAGCGCGGCGGTTCATGGGGTGATCGCCACGTCCAGCCAGATGGGGCAGGGCATCCCGGAGCTGCGCGCGGAAATCGCGGGGTTGGCGGCGGGGTGATGGCACCCGTCACGCGACTGACCGGCCGGCTCGCTCCACTCGCGATCCGCTGATGCTGGAGAATGACTTTGATCCCGATGCAGCCGCGTATGGGGAACGCGAACGGCCGGCAGCGGCTCAAAAAGTAGGCCGAACGTCCCGCCGATCGAGCCCGTGCCCCGGGAGCCGCCACCCAGGCCGGGCGAGTAGTCGTGCGTGGAAGGGCCAGCTATCAGAAGACCGGTGCCTTCCCGTAGCTGTCACGTACCTTATCGGCTTTCAGTATCCTCCATGCGCTCCACGAACGCCCGCAGCGCGTCATTCGCCCGCGTCTGCCAGCCCGGTCCAAGCCCACGCAGCCGTTGCAGGACATCTTGATCGATGCGTAGCGAAACCAGTCGCTTCGCCTTTCCCGTGGATGGCCGTCCGCGCCGGATCAGCCTGTCGTCAACGCGAATCTCAGCCCGGTCGAAGAACTCCTCGTCCAGCTCCGGCGCGTCGTCGGGATCGGCGGCGCCAGCGACGTTTCTCTCGTTCATGCCCAGACCTCATCGAGATTATGTGCCGGGCGCCCCCGCGCTCGGTCCAGACCAGCACCACGAATCGCCCATGTAGGTAGCCAGCAGTGATGAATCGGATCTCGCCATAGTCATGGCGGTCGTTGGTCGCGGTGAATGTCAGCCCGGAGAACACCTCTCCCGCATCAGCGAAATCGAGGGCCCGCTCTTGCAGGGTCTTCGCTCGCTTGGCCGGATCGAGTGCGATCTCCACTCGATTCGTGTAGCTACGGAAATCATGCCGATCAATGCTGTAGCTACATTAAAGTTTATCGAGGCATCGTGCTCCGGTCCGACCCCCAGTTGTTGAAGTCGGACGTAAGAATGATCCACTTTGTCGCATACCCATCTCTCCTCCACTGGCGCCCTCAAAGTGCGAACAAACAATGGACATCCCGCTGGCCGACCCGATCCTGACCCGCTTCCGCGCTGCCCTCGGCACCCTCTACGGACCGCGCCTGGAGCGGGTCGTGCTGTTCGGTTCGCGCGCGCGGGGCGAGGCTCGGCCGGATTCGGATTACGACGTCGCGGTGTTTCTGACCGCCCTGCCGGATCGCTGGGCGGAGCTGGACCGTCTGGCCGAGCTGCGCGTGCGTTTCCTCGATGAGACCGGCGCGTTCTTCGATGCAAAGCCCTATCCCGCGACCGCGTGGCGCGAGGCGTCGCCCTTGATGCATGAAATCCGGCGCGAGGGCCTGGAGCTGTGACGCCCCAGGCCGCACGCTTCCTGAAAAAGGCGGAGAAGCTGCTGGCGGAAGCCGACACCATGCTCAAGGTTGGGCTCAACGACCCGGCGGGACGCACGGCCTATCTCGCCGCCTATCATGCCGCGCAGGCGTTCCTTTTCGAGCGGCTCCAGAAGGTGCTCAAGACGCACAGCGGAGTGCAATCGGAATTCCTGCGGCTGACGAAG
>DATFDN010000227.1:0-2410 GCA_035252035.1 Acetobacteraceae bacterium
ACAGGACGGTCGCGACGGTCTCGCTCAAGATCGAAGGCAAGCCGGCGTCGGCCCGGTTTGCCAATGTCGGCTGATCCCTCCAGGGTGGTCTCCTAGTCGGGCAACACGAGCGTCAGAGGGGCTGACTGGAATCCATCGGACGCGCCCAAGTGCCTACCAGCGGATTGGGGAGGTGAGAGCATGGCGACAGCACTCGCAGAGAAGACCTGCACCCCGTGTCGCGGCGGAATCCCGCCGCTGACGCCCGAGGAGGCAGGGGGGTACCTGGCCCAGGCGCCAGGGTGGGCGCTGGTGGACGGCGCCACTCGGATCGAGCGCACCTACCGGTTCAAGAACTTCCGCGAGGCGTTCGCCTTCGTGAGCCGCGCCGCCGAACTCGCCGAGGCGGAGGGGCACCACCCCGACATCAGCTTCGGCTGGGGGTATGCGACGGTCTCGCTGCGGACCAAGAAGCTCAAGGGCCTGCACGAGAACGACTTCATCATGGCGACGAAGCTCGACCGCATCGCCAATGAAGCCGGAGAAGCGCCCCAGTAAGGCTGGAGGGCGCGCCTACCAACGCCGTGCGACAGGTCGCACTCAGGCAGGCGGGAGCCATCGCCGCGCCGCGGCCAAAACGACTGCGCCCGTGTGAGGGACTCAGGTCGTTGACTGCCCAACCCCTGCGGCCCTGAGGGACGCCTCGTCGGGACCGCGGCCCGCGCAGCAGCAGGCAAGCCTGCCATCGCCGACAACGCTGGGCACGCTCCGGATGCCGAGTTGCCTAGCCCTCGCCGCGACGTCAGGCTGCAGCATGTCAAGAACCTCAATGTCGCAGGACAAGGTTCCCGTACTAGCGAAACCAGCCAAGGCCAGCTTCCCATCCTCTGACCAGGGCGGCCAAGGCATGATGAGCGGTTAGGGGACGATGAGCGGCCGCCGCGGATGTCGGGCATGATGCCGACGAACTCGGAGATGACCCGCATGATGGAGAACGGCAACCGAATGATGGAAGGCGCCATGCAGCGGGCGCCCAGCGGTGGGACAGCAACTTCGCTCGGCATCGTTTGGCTCCTGGTCAAGGCCGGGAGGCGTGGACAGGCGAGGGCTGCTGCGGCGACTGGCAGAGAACCCCCTGGCGGCCGATACCCGCCTTGACGGCGCCGGCAGGAACCGCCTTGGCAGTTAGCCGGCAGTCGGCAGAGTGACACATATCCTGCCCATGCGCGCGGGCGGGCTCGAACCGCGGCCAAGCTGAAAGTCTGACGGTCATGGCGGCATTGACCTTCCCATTGGGAGAAACCCCACCTCAGCGGATGGAAGGAGGGTGAAGCCATGGAACCGGTCACTTTCAGCCTGTGCCCCGAGTGCGATGCCTGCCCGGAGGTGGTCATTGAGGCCGAGGGCGTCAGGATCGGCGAGGCGGATAACGTCGTCCGGCTGAGCCATGCCGAGTGGAACCAGCTCGTCGCGCTCATCTGAAGCGGCAGACTTCCGGCAACTGAGCAGCGGTGAGAGCGCTGGCCGATGGCTTGGCTTGCCATCGGCCACCTCAGCGTCGCCGGCCTGACAGGCGCATGCTCCGCGAGAGCCTGGCGGAGCGCTGGAGCCATGTGCGCGGCCAGATCGTGTGCCAGCAGGCCAGGGTAATCGACGAGCCCCCTGTCCTGGCCATTGCCCAGGGCTGCCCAGCCTCGCCGCATGCATCCGCCCAAAACACGTCCTCCGCAGTCGGCGGCGTGTCGGCTTGGCGGAGCAGTCCGTTCTCCTCCTCAATAAGATCTGGCCGACCCTTGACGCCCGCAAAATCCGTCGATAATTCTCGAAGGATGGAGATTACAGCGGCCACTGAGGCGTTCGGCGCCCTCGCCCAGGAGACCCGCTTCGCAGTCTTCCGTCTGCTGATCGAGGCCGGTCCAGACGGCATGCCCGCCGGGGACATCGCCCGGCACCTCGGCGTGCCCCACAACACCCTGAGCACCCATCTCGGCATTCTCTCCCGCGCCGGGCTGGTCGGCTCACGCCGCGAGGGGCGCTCGATCATCTACGCCGCCGACTTCTCCGGGGTGCGCGGTCTGATCGCCTTCCTGTTGCAGGACTGCTGCAAGGGCCGCCCCGAGGTCTGCGCCCCGCTGCTCGACGCCGCGTTGGCGCCCGTTCCTGAGCGCTGCTCAGTTAAATCCTCGGAGGCTTGAACCATGCCCGATGCCACTCGCCTCGCTCGGACCCCGCGGGTCGCCGTCATCGGTGGCGGCCCGATCGGCCTCGCCGCCGCGGCCCACCTCGCCGCCCGCGGGCTGCACCCCCTGGTCCTCGAAGCCGGCCCCGGCCCTGGCACCGCCGTCCGCGCGTGGGGCCACGTGCGGATGTTCTCGCCTTGGGAGTTCAACATCGACCTGGCGGCGCGTGCCCTCCTCGAAGCCGCGGGCTG
>DATFDN010000228.1:0-2122 GCA_035252035.1 Acetobacteraceae bacterium
GCTGTGGCCGGCCGATATCGCGCGTGGCGCGCGAGAATGGGTGGTGGGGAACGTCACGGCAGGCACGGCGCGGGACGGGCACGCTGCCGTCGGATTCGCGGCGCCCGCGCGCCTGTCCGGCCTGGCGGAGATTCGCCTGACCAGCGCGAGCGGGCGCTTGGCGGGACGCGATCTGACGGTGCAATGGCTGCGGCCGGTTCCTCCGGTGGCGCATGGGACGGCGTCATTGCAGCTCGTCGATGCTGATACGCTGCGCGTGGACCTGGGAACGGGACAGCAGACAGCCGGGCCGGGCCGGGCCGGAGAGCTGTCCCTTGAAGGCGGGAGCGTCCTGATCACCGGCCTGTCCCATCGGGACCAGTTCGCCGAGATCCGGGTCAACGCCTCGGGCACGGTGCCGAACGCGCTCGCCTTGCTGAGCCAGCCAAGGCTCCATCTGCTTTCCAACCATCCGGTTCCGCTGAAGGAGCCGCGCGGGCTGGTCGCGGCCAGGGTTTTCGTCTCGCTACCCCTTGATGCCCGCGTCGATATGGACCAGGTGGTGATCGACGCGAGCGCGCGGCTTACGCGCCTGCATCTCGCCGACATCATCGCCGGCCGGGATTTGGATGACGGCGAGTTCGCGCTCTCCGCGACCGGGGACGCGCTGAGCCTATCCGGAGCGGGCTTGATCGCGGCCATTCCGGCGCGGATCGCCGGGTCCGTCGATTTCCGGCCCGGACCGCCGGCGCAGGTGCGGCAGCGCTTCACCGTGACCGGCCGTGCCGAGGCACCTGCCTTAGCCGCTGCCGGGATCGATGTGCGCGATGTGCTGACGGGACCGGCAGATCTCGATGCCGTGTACGCGCAGCGCCGCGATGGGACGGCCGATCTCGACATCCGCGCCGGGCTGCGGGACGCGGAGCTGCGCGCCACTCCGCTTGGCTGGCGCAAGCCGCCCGGCCGCCCGGCGACAGCGCGGGCGCGGCTCATTCTGGATCGCGCCAGTCGGTTGCGTCGCATTGATCCGATCGAGGCGGACGGCGTCGGGCTTGAGGTGCGGGGGCAGGGGACGCTGGACGCGGAAGGCGCGATTGCGCTGACGTTTGACCAACTGATCCTGGGCGGGACGACAGCGCGCGGCACCGCGCGCATCAGCGATGGCGCGCGGCAGGTCGCGGTGAATCTCGCCGGGCCGCGTCTCGATCTATCGGGCCGGTTCGAGCCACGCCCAGGCGGCACGCCAACCAGCGGCCAGGCCGGCGCGAGCGGCTTGGCAGGCCGAGCGGCCGCTGGACGCGGGACCGACTGGCGTATCGATGCCCGCTTCGGCCAGGTGGCGCTTGCGCGCGGGCAGCTCGCCACCGCCTTCAGCTTGCGCGCCGAAGTCGCGGCGGGCATGGCGCAGGCCATGCGGCTATCGGCGCTGACCGGACCGGGGCGCCCGGTCACGGCATCGATCACGCCCGATCGCTCCGGCCGCCTGGTCGCGGTCACGGCGGCGGATGGGGGCGCCTTGCTGCGTGACCTGGGCGCGATGGAGGGCGTTGACGAAGGGCGGTTGGTTGTTTCAGGGCGCTATTTGGATCAGCGGGCGGACCACCCGCTCTCTGGCGTGATCACGCTCGACGATTTCAAAGTGCGCGGGGCTCCCGTGCTTGCCAAGGTGATGCAAGCGGTGACGCTGTACGGATTGGTCCAGGCTGTGGAGGGGCCAGGCATGAGATTCAACCACCTCGCGGCGCCCTTCCTCTACGCGGGTGGCGTGTTGACGCTCGACGACGCCCGCGCGTTCAACGCGTCGCTTGGGCTGACCGCGAAGGGCCGGATTGATTTCAACAGCGAGCATCTCGCGTTGGAAGGGACGATCGTGCCGGCGTACATGCTGAACACGGTACTCGGCCGCATTCCGCTGATCGGCCGCCTGTTCAGCCCCGAGCGGGGCGGGGGCGTGATCGCCGCGCGCTATGTGGCAAACGGCCCACTGGGCGATCCGGCGGTGCGGGTCAACCCGCTGAGCGCGCTCACACCCGGTTTCCTGAGGGGAATTTTCGGGCGCTGATTGCCCTCGCGCTTGCGTGACCCGAACCGGAGCGGAGCGACATCGTTGCAGACCAAGCAACGAGTGCGCCATGCTGCTGAC
>DATFDN010000229.1:0-3158 GCA_035252035.1 Acetobacteraceae bacterium
GTGGTGCAGGTCGTCTTCCTGCGCAGCCTCGCCGTGTTCCTCGCCTGCCTCGTCCTGGGCCGCCGCGCGCTGATCGAGCGCGCCGCCGCCACCCCCTTGAAGGGAGCGTTGCTGTTCCGTGGCCTGCTGACCCTCTGCGCCTGGCTGTGCTTCTTCAACGCGGCGCGCAGCCTGGGGCTGGCGCAGCTCCTGTGCCTCTACTTCGCAGCGCCCCTGATCGTGACGGTGCTGGCGGTGCCGCTGCTCGATGAGCGGGTCACGGCGGGGCGCTGGGTGGCGGTGCTGGTGGGCTTCGGCGGCGTGCTGGTGGCGACCGATCCCTGGGGGGTGCCGTTCTCGCTCCCCGCCGCGCTGGTCCTGCTCGCCGCCTCCCTGTGGGGCTACGGGGTCATCCTGATGCGCCAAATCGCGCGCCAGGAGGGTTCGCTGCTCCAGATCGCCTCCCTCAATGCGGTGTTCCTAGTCGGCTCCGGGATCGGCTGCGCCCTGAGCTGGCGCGCGCCCGACGCGCGCCAATGGGGGTTGCTGCTCGCCGTGGCGCTGTTCGGGGGCTTCGGCCAGTTCAGCCTGTTCGAGGCGGCCCGGCGGGCGCCCGCCGCCGTGCTGGCGACCGCGGAGTACTCCGCTCTGCTCTGGGCGTTCGGGCTGGGGTACCTGATCTGGGGCGACATCCCTTCGGCCGCCGTGTTCGCGGGCGGCGCGCTGATCCTGCTCGCGGGGCTGTTCCTGGTCGCGGTGGAACAGCGTGCCGCGAGACATTGACAAAATTTTATGCTGCAACGCAAAAAAGAACCTCGATTTCCTACAACTTCGCGTGTAAGGCGCGGCGCCGCCAGGCGCGGACCACAAGCCAATGGCCGCGATTGAAACGAAAAGGAATCGTTCATGGACGCCAGCACCCTGGCCCGCATCCGGGCCAGCGCCGCCTTCACCGGGCTTGAGCACCGCCGCAGCCGGTTCGCCTGGAGCCTCACGGTGCTGATGCTGGCGATCTATCTCGGCTTCCTGCTGCTGGTCGCGTTCGGACCCGGGGTGATGGGCACCCCGGTCGCCGGGGTCATCACGGTGGGCTTTCCCGTGGGCGTGGGCGTCATCCTCTCCGCCATCGTGCTGACGGGCATCTACGTGTTCCGGGCCAACACCACCTATGACGCGCTGGAGCGCCAGGTCAGGAGCGAGGTGCGATGAGCCGGCTCGCCAAGCCCCTCGGCCTTCCCCTGGCTCTCGGCCTGCTGGCCAGCCTGACCGCGAGCGGGGGAGCCTTCGCCGCCGGCGCGCTTGAGGGGGCGGTCCAGAGGCAGCCGACGAACTGGACCGCGATCGCGCTCTTCGCCGTCTTCGTGATCCTGACGCTCGGCATCACCTACTGGGCGGCGATGCGCACCAAGTCCGCCTCCGACTTCTACGCGGCGGGCGGGGGCATCACCGGGTTCCAGAACGGGCTCGCGATCGCCGGGGACTACATGTCGGCGGCCTCGTTCCTCGGCATCTCCGCCCTGGTCTACTCTAGCGGCTATGACGGGCTGATCTACTCGATCGGCTTCCTGGTCGGCTGGCCGGTCATCATGTTCCTGATCGCCGAGCGGCTGCGCAACCTCGGCAAGTACACCTTCGCCGACGTCGTCTCCTACCGGCTCGCCCAGACGCCCCTGCGCGCCTTCGCCGCGACCAGCACCCTCGTGGTGGTGGCGTTCTACCTGATCGCGCAGATGGTCGGCGCCGGCCAGCTCATCCAGCTCCTGTTCGGGCTGGACTACCCGATCGCCGTGGTGATCGTGGGCGTGCTGATGATCCTCTACGTCACCTTCGGGGGGATGCTGGCGACGACCTGGGTGCAGATCATCAAGGCCTGCCTGCTGCTCGCGGGCGCGACCTTCATGGCGGTGAAGGTGCTGGCGGCGTTCGGGTTCGACGTGCAGGCCTTCTTCGCCCAGGCCGTGGCGGTGCATCCGAAGCACGCGGCGATCATGCGTCCCGGCGTGCTGGTCGCCGACCCGGTCTCGACGATCTCGCTGGGGCTCGCGCTGATGTTCGGCACCGCCGGGCTGCCGCACATCCTGATGCGCTTCTTCACCGTGCGCGACGCCAGGGAGGCGCGGAAGTCGGTCTTCTACGCCACGACCTTCATCGGCTACTTCTACATCCTCACCTTCGTCATCGGCTTCGGCGCGATCGTCTTGGTCTCGACCAACGGCCAATACGTCTCGAAAGGGGCGCTGATCGGCGGGTCCAACATGGCGGCGATGCACCTCGCGCACGCGGTCGGCGGCAACCTGCTGCTCGGCTTCATCTCGGCGGTGGCGTTCGCGACCATCCTGGCCGTGGTCTCCGGGCTGACGCTCGCCGGGGCCAGCGCCGTCAGCCACGACCTCTACGCCAACGTCTTCCGCCGCGGCCGGACGAACGAGGTGCAGGAGGTGCGGGTCTCCAAGGTCACGACCATCGTGCTCGGCGTCTGCGCCATCCTGCTCGGGCTCACGTTCGAGAAGCAGAACGTCGCCTTCATGGTGGGGCTGGCCTTCGCCATCGCCGCCAGCGGCAACTTCCCGGTGCTGCTGATGTCGATGTACTGGCGCGGCTTCACCACCAAGGGCGCGGTGGTCGGCGGCTGGCTCGGCCTCGCGAGCGCGGTGATCCTGACGATCCTGAGCCCGGCGATCTGGGTCAAGACGATCGGCTTCCACGCCGCGGTCTTCCCCTACGACGCGCCGGCGCTGTTCTCCATGCCGCTCGGCTTCTTTGGATGCTGGCTCGGCTCGGTGCTGGACCGCTCCCGCTCCGCGCGCGAGGAGGCGGCGGCGTTCGAGGCGCAATATGTCCGCTCGCAGACCGGCATCGGCGCGGAAGGGGCGGCGGCGCACTGAGGGGCGGTTGCCTTCCCCGGGGGAAGGGATCAGGCTGCGCGTGACCCCTTCCCCCGGCCCCCTCCCGCAAGGGGAGGGGGAGGGGTCAGAGAGGGGAGGGCAGGGGATGGCAACGCCGGTCGTGGCCGTGATCGCGCCGGGGGCGATGGGCAGCGCGGTGGCCGCGCGGCTCGTGGCGCAAGGAGCGGAAGTTCGCACACTGCTCGCCGGACGGAGCGCGGCCTCGGCCGCCCGCGCGCGTGAGGCCGGGATGCGCGCCGCCGACGAGGACGCGATCGCGGCGTCTGATTTCAT
>DATFDN010000230.1:0-5645 GCA_035252035.1 Acetobacteraceae bacterium
TCGTGGGCGCGGACACGGCCGGAGCACCGACGGCGCGGCTCGCGCTGGTACATGCGACGGGGCCGGAGTGGCACAGCCTGCGCGGCGGGCGGATCGACGCGCTACTGCGCCTCGATGCCCGGCTGGGCGCGGACGAGGGGGGCCCGGTGCTTGACGCGGCGGGGCGGCTGCTCGGCATGTCCACCGCCGGGCCGCGCCGGCGGACGCTGGTCATCCCGGCCGCGACCATCGAGCGTGTCATCGATCCGCTTCTATCGGAAGGCCGGATCGCGCGCGGCTGGCTGGGGCTTGCGCTTCAGCCCGTGGACGTTCCGCAAGGCTTGCGGACTGCCGCCGGACAGGAGGCGGGATTGATGGTGATGAGCTTGGCCCAGGATGGACCCGCCGAGAAGGCGGGGGTGCTGCCGGGCGATATCCTGCTGGATGTGGATGGCACGCCGACGCTGAGCGCCCGAGCCCTCGCGACGAAGCTCGGACCCGAGCGGGTCGGCCAGACGGCGAGGTTGCGACTGCTGCGCGCCGGGGCCGCGCACACGCTGAGCGCGGTCGTTGCTCCGCGCCCGGCATGAGCCTGCGCGTCCGGCTGCTCGCCTCCGACCCGATCCGCCATCGCGGGCTTGCCGCGATGGTGGAACAGGCCGGCTTCATCGCCGCCGACGAGGCGCCCGACGTCGTGCTGTGCGACTTGGCAACCGGCGCGCAGCCGCCCGCCGAGCTGGACGCGCCAGTGCTGGTGCTGACCGATGCGGCGGCGTCCGCTCAAGTCGCGGGCGTGCTGCCGCGTTCCGCCAGCGCCGCCCAGCTTGACGCGGCGCTGCGGGCGGTGGCGGCGAGGCTGCTGGTCCGCGCGCAAGGCGCGCTGCCCGCGCCCGGCTTTCGCAGCGCGGAGGATGCGCCGTCCCTGACCGCACGCGAGGCCGAGATCTTGGTTCTTGTAGGGCAAGGGCTCAGCAACAAGGGCATCGCGCGCCGACTCGGGATCTCGGTCCACACTGTCAAGTTCCACTTGGAAGCTTTGTTCGAGAAGATCGGCGCGACCAGCCGGGCGGAGGCGGTCGTCCTTGGGTTGCGGCATGGGGTGATCGAGCTTTGAGGAGGCCCGCCCTCACCCGCCGCGCAAGCGCGGCGACCTCTCCCGCGAGCGGGAGAGGTGTAATAGGGGCTGGCGTGGATTTCGACCCTCACCTCATGCCGTCATTCCCGTGAAAGCGGGAATCCAGCCTTTGGCGTGGAGCCCCGCCCAAGCCTGCCCGATGATGATGTCGCCGGAGACCTTCCCGCCGAACAGGGGCGCGTTGTGCAGGCTAATGTCGATCGCTTGGGTGGCAATCCCTGCCGGCGTGGGCGTCTTGTTGGAACCGGTACCGGTGGGGATGAGATCGGACACAGTTTGCCGGTCCAGCGTGACGGTGACGGTTGGGCTTGAGTACAGCACCGTATTGGGCGCCGCGTCGCCGGAAAATGTGAGGCTCTTCCCGATCAAGGCCCCGCCGAGGTTGAGCGAGCCGAAGCTGGCGTCACCCGTGGTGAAGCTCTTGTTCATGCCATAGACGTGCGAATACGTCGCGCTTGCATGGACATGGCTCGCCGAGATGGACAATCCGAGCACGCCGAGAACGACGCGCGGGTTGTCCGTCAGCACGAAATTGGCTGAGCCGACGTCCGCCGCGCCATCCGCCGAAATGGCATCGACGCCCATGCCTCCCGCCGCCGCCGTATCGATCACCGAAGCCTGGATGTGCAAGGTCGGATTGAGCGCACTGCCGGGTTCCAGGCTGAGCGTATGATCCAGCCCATCGAGATGTGCTGTGTGGTCGTAAGCGGGATCGGCACTGCCCCGAACGGCAGCGACCGGCCCGAACGCGGTGGTCTTTCCATTAAAGGCGAGACGAACGGAAAGCCCGTTGGCGGCACTTGAGACGATTGGCGCGTTGGGAAGGGGTGCGGGCATGGTCTTCTCGTTGCCTATGGGAAACTGACCCCCGCCTCCTAGCCCACCGAGCCGCGAAATGCCACGAAAACCGCACCAGCCCTGAAACGACAAAGCCCCGCCATTGCTGGCGGGGCTTTCTGGAAGGTCTTGGCGCGGGGCTCAGACCGAGTAGTACATCTCGAACTCGACCGGGTGCGGCGTGTGCTCGAAGCGGTACACCTCGGTCCATTTCAGCTCGATGTAGCTCTCGATCTGGTCCATGCTGAACACGTCACCGCTCAGCAGGAACTCGCGGTCGCCCTCCAGGGCGGTCAGCGCCTCGCGCAGGCTGCCGCAGACGGTGGGAATGCCCTTCAGCTCCTCCGGCGGCAGGTCGTAGAGATCCTTGTCCATCGGATCGCCCGGGTGGATCTTGTTGCGGATTCCATCCAGTCCGGCCATCAGCATCGCCGCGAACGCGAGATAGGGGTTGGCGCCCGGATCGGGGAAGCGCACCTCGACGCGCTTGGCCTTCGGGCTGGTGGCGTAGGGGATGCGGCAGGAGGCGGAGCGGTTGCGCGCCGAATAGGCGAGCAGCACCGGCGCCTCGAAGCCGGGGATCAGGCGCTTGTAGCTGTTGGTCAGCGGATTGGTGAACGCGTTCAGCGCCTTGGCGTGCTTGATGATGCCGCCGATGTAGTAGAGCGCCGATTCAGAGAGGTCGGCATAGCCGTTGCCCGCGAAGAGCGGCCGGCCGCCCTTCCAGATCGACTGATGGACGTGCATCCCCGAGCCGTTGTCGCCATAGATGGGCTTCGGCATGAATGTCGCGGTCTTGCCGTAGCTGTGCGCGACGTTGTGGATGCAGTACTTATAGATTTGCAGGTGGTCGGCCATCTGCACCAGCGGGCCGAACTTCATGCCCAGCTCGTGCTGGCTCTGCGCGACCTCGTGGTGGTGCTTCTCGATCACCACGCCCATCTCGCCCATCGTGGACAGCATCTCGGCGCGCAGGTCGCTGTCGGAATCCACCGGGGGCACCGGGAAGTAGCCGCCCTTCACCGTCGGGCGGTGGCCCATGTTGCCTTCCGGGTAGTCCTTCAGCGATGCCTGCGGACCCTCCTGGCTGTCGAGCTGGTACATTCCATAGTTGCCGCCGACACCGTACTTGACGCTGTCGAAGACGAAGAACTCGGCCTCCGGGCCGAAGTAGGCGGTGTCGCCGATGCCGCTCGCCTGAAGGTACTGCTCGGCCTTCTTGGCGGTGGAGCGCGGGTCGCGGTGATAGGGCTGGCCGGTGGACGGCTCGATGATGTCGCAGAACAGGATCAGGCTCGGCTTGGCCGCGAACGGGTCCATCACCGCCGTCTCCGCGTCCGGCATCAGGATCATGTCGGACTCGTTGATCGCCTTCCAGCCGGCGATCGAGGAGCCGTCGAACATGATGCCGTCGCGGAACACCTCGTCATCGATGGTGGAGACGTGCTGGGCCGTGTGCTGCCACTTCCCGCGCGGGTCGGTGAACCGCAAATCGACATATTCGACGGAGTGCTCGTTCAGCATCTCCATCACCCGGCCGACCGCGTCGGCACTCCCGCTTGCAGGCTTCTGCGCCATATCCTGTTGTCCTCGACCTTTCTGCTTGCGCCGACCGTTTAATCCCTTCCGCCAGCGACCGGAAGCCTAGACCGCGTCCTCGCCGCGCTCGCCGGTCCGGATGCGCACCACCTCGTCGATGGAGGAGACGAAGATCTTGCCATCGCCGATCCGCCCGGTGCGGGCGGCGGTGACGATCGCCTCGACGGCGCGCTCGACCACCGCTTCGCTGCACACCACCTCGATCTTCACCTTGGGCAGGAAATCCACGACGTATTCCGCGCCCCGGTATAGCTCGGTGTGGCCCTTCTGGCGGCCGAAGCCCTTGGCCTCGACGACAGTGATCCCTTGCAGCCCGACCTCGTGCAGCGCCTCTTTGACCTCGTCCAGCTTGAAGGGCTTGATGATCGCCTCGATCTTCTTCATCGCCTCGTCGCGCCCGATGACCGGGCCTCCCTTGCGCAGTCCAGGCATTCAATGCACGCGCCGTGCCAGGATGCGCGTGCCCGTGGCCGCGCCGGCCCGCGTGGCCACGGCTCCATGATGTTTAGCCCAGGCCGTGGGCGGCTGACCACTGGGCTGCCCCGAAAGCGGGCAGTTTCCGTTGACCTCCGCCGGGTAGAACCCATACTGCGGCCCGCCTCTGAAGGAGCCTCGGATTGAAGCCCGCCAATTCCCTGCTGTCCGGCCTCGGCACCACGATCTTCACCACCATGTCGGCGCTCGCGACCGAGCACCACGCGATCAATCTCGGCCAGGGCTTTCCCGACACCGACGGACCCGCCGATATCCTGGATGCCGCCGAGGCCGCCTTGCGCGACGGGCGCAACCAGTACCCGCCTATGCCGGGCGTGCCCGAGCTGCGCCAGGCCGTCGCCGCCGCGAACGCGCGCTTCTACGGGATCGCGGTGGAGCCGATGCGCGAGGTGATCGTCACCTCGGGCGCCACCGAGGCGATCACCGCCTGCCTGATGGCGCTGCTCAACCCCGGCGACAAGGTGGTGCTGATCGAGCCGTTGTACGACACCTATCTGCCGATCGTCCGGCTGCTGGGCGCGGTCCCGCGCGTGGTGCGGCTGACCCCGCCGGATTGGGCGCTGCCGCGCGCGGACCTTGCCGACGCCTTCGGGCCGCGCACCAAGGCGATCATGCTCAACACCCCGATGAACCCCATCGGCAAGGTGTTCACCCAGGGCGAGCTTGGCTTCATCGCCGGTTTGCTGGTGCGTCACGACGCCTATGCCGTGTGCGATGAGGTCTATGAGCATCTGACCTTCGATGGCGCGCGGCATGTCCCGCTGATGGCGCTGCCAGGGATGCGCGAGCGGGTCATGCGCATCGGCAGCGCCGGCAAGACGTTCTCGCTGACCGGCTGGAAGGTGGGCTATGTCACGGCGCCCGCGCCGCTCGCCGACGTGGTGGCCAAGGCGCATCAAAACCTGACCTTCACCACCCCGCCCAACCTGCAACGCGCGGTGGCGGTCGGGCTTGGCAAGGAGGCACCGTATTTCACCGGCCTCGCCGCCTCGCTCGCCGCCAAGCGGGACCGGCTGGCGGCGGGGCTGGCAAGCCTTGGGATGACCGTCCTGCCTTCCCAGGGCACCTATTTCGTCACCGCCGATTTCACCCCGCTCGGCTTTCCGCCCGATGACGAGGCGTTCTGCCGGCACATCACCGAACAGGCGAAGGTCGCGGCGGTGCCGATCACGGCGTTCTATGACGCCCCCGACCCGCCGCGGAACTATGCCCGCTTCGCCTTTTGCAAGCGCGAGGCGGTGCTGGACGAGGCGGTGGCGCGGCTGCGCCGGCATTTCCGCGAGCGCAACGCGGGCGCGGAGACGGCGACGTTGACGGCGGCGCGCTGATCGGCGAGAACGCGCGCCGATCCCTGATGGCGGGCGTAGCTCAGATGGTAGAGCGCCAGGTTGTGGTCCTGGATGCCGTGGGTTCGAGTCCCATCGCTCGCCCCATTCCCGAGGTATCGCGATAGCAGCGGCACGTTTTCCCGGCCTTGCCGGGTTGGCGCTGGCCGGCGGGGGCGCGCGCCGGATAGGCGGCGGGGACAAGCCGCTGCTGGAGGTGGGCGGGCGGCCCATGCTGGCGCGCGTGCTGGATGCGCTTCGCGCGGAGGCCCAAG
>DATFDN010000231.1:0-2611 GCA_035252035.1 Acetobacteraceae bacterium
ACTCGCACTTCCTGCCCCGCCTCGCCTCGGCCGCCATCGCCCAGTACGGCTTCACGCCCCGCTTCGAGGCGGCGTCCACCGACGCCAACATCCCGATGAGCCTGGGAATTCCGGCCATCAAGATCGGCTCGGGCGGAACCGGCGGACGGGCGCACTCCCTTGAGGAATGGATCGACGTGGAGCCCGAGGCGTCGCTGCGCGGCATGGCGGCGGGCTTGGCGATCGTGCTGGGGGCGGCGGGGCTTGCCTGAGGTCCGCTTCTCTACTCCCCCGCGTCGTATGGATCGTCATACGCGGACCTAACCCGGCGGCGGTCACACATCTGCGGAACAACTGGATGCCGCCTCCCGTACACCTCTCCCGCTCGCGGGAGAGGTGAGATGGAGCGACGGTTCGAAAGAGAAGCGCGAATCTTCTCTTGAAGGGATCATTTCCGCGGCTAAACCAACCGCTGCCCCATAACCCCTTCCAGCACGCGCAACGGCGCGCGCGCCGGCGTGCGCATCGCGTCCACCGGCAGATAAAAGGTCTGCTCCATCGCGCAATGCCCAGATAGCGCGGCGTGCAGCACTTGGTCGGTGAAGCAGAGCCAGGTGCTGCCGGCGGGAAAGGCGATGTCCGCGCGCGGCGCCCGCGCCTGCCAGTCGGCATCGAACTTGCCGACATCGTGCAGGCGCAACATCCAATGGTCGTACGCGCTGCGCCGCGCCTTGGTCAGCCCCAGGCGGTGCATCAGCCAGGCGCTCGCGGGCAGCGGCGGACGGACGCGCGGGGCGAAGGCGCGCGCGAAATCCTCGAACGCCTCGCCCACGCGCCAGGCGCGCGGCGCCCCGTCGGGGGCGACGTTGGCGAACAGGCGCAGGATGCGCTTGCCATGCATGGGCCGCGTGGGGAACGCATCGACGTGCAGCAGCCGATCGTCATGCCGGGTCGAATAGGCGCGGCCCGCGATCTCGGTGGGGCGGAAGCTGGTGCGGGCGCGCGCAAGCGCCGGCGCGTAGCCGGGCAGCAGATCGCACGCGAGGCGCAGCGCCTGGCGGCCAAAGCGGTCGATCATGGCGGCGAGCCGGCCGGCCTCGTCCGGCGGGAGGCCGATATTGCTCGCCTTCCCGGTCTCCGGGTCCAGGCTGACGTTCTTGCGCGCCCCGCCCGCCGCCGTGCCGGTAAGGAAGACTGCCTCCTCGGGTGCCGCCTGAAAGCCGAGATCCGGCAGGAACAGCACCTTGCCGCCTTCCAGGGCGCGGATGGCCCGGTCCCGCAATTCGGGCGCGAACGGCCCGTGCCACGCGGCGACCGGCAAGGTCTCCAGCACGTCCTCCGGCTGAAGCCGGGCGGGGTCACTCATGGGCCAGCACCCAGTCGTTGATGAACCTCGCCAGGCCGTGCGCGCGGAAGGCGTGGCGCAGCGCCGCCTCGTCATAATCCTCCCGCACCCAATCGAGGAAGGGCTTCCGCCCCTCCCCCTCGCGGGCGTAGAGCAGGAAGAAGGCGTCCAGCACGCCGGTGCGCGAGCGGCGGATGTGGCCGAAGCGGGGCGAGAGCTGGCGCAGCGCCTCGGCCGCCGTGCCGCCCTCGAACAGCACCCACAGCCCGGCGGCGAGACCGGCGCGGTCGGCGCCCGACTTGCAGTGGAGCAGCGCCGGCTCGCGCATCGTGCGATAGATCCCGTGCAATCGCAGGATGCGGTCGCGGTGCGGCGCGCCCCGGCTCTCGAAGGCCATGTCGATGAAGTCGAGCCCGAGCCGCGCCGCCGCGTCGCGCGAGAGCGCGTCCGAGCCGTTGCGCGCCTGGCCGCGCAGGTTGATCAGCGTCTTGAGCCCGTGCCGGCGGGTCAGCGCCGCCAGCCGCCCAGGCGTCGGATGGTTCATGCGATACAGGCGGCCGGGGGCGACCTCGGCGAAGTTCGCGTAGAGCAGCCGGAACACCCCATGATCGACCAGCAGCGCGTCGATCCAGGCGAGCGCCCGGCCGCGCCTGGTGGCGACATCGCCTTTGAAGATGCTGTCCATGGGGCGGGCGGGAATCCTTGCGCGGGCCGCACCTTTGAGCATCGCCGGCCGACACTGGCAACCTCCGTCAGCCGGAGTCCGGAACCAAGGCGGCGACATCCGCCCGCCCCTCGGCGCGCAGCCCGGCGGCGACCCCGGCGCGGTCCTCCCGCGGGCGGTTCTGGCTCATCTTCCGCTTGCCCTCCAGCCGGGTGATCGGAAGCTCGAACCCGACGATTCCGCGCAGCATCCCGGCGATGAAGTCGGCGGGCGCGTCGCCCACCGCCCAGGGCGCGGCGCGCGCGGCTTCGTGGCGCTCGGTGAGCCGGGTGACGATCGCCAGCAGCCGCGCGGGATCGTCGAAGAAGCGGAGCGGGCCGTAGGCGTGGACGGCCACGTAGTTCCAGGTCGGCACCACCTTGCCCGTCTGGCGCTTGGTTTCGTACCAGCTCGGCGTGACGTAGGCGTCCGAGCCGTGGAAGATGGCGAGCGCCTCCGGCTCGGCCCGGCTGGCGGTCGCCTGCGGGTTGGGCCGCGCCAGATGGCCGATCAGCGTGCCGAACGGCGCGGGCTCCGGATCGAGCAGGAGCGGCACATGGCTCGCGACCAGGCCCTGATCCGTG
>DATFDN010000232.1:0-4006 GCA_035252035.1 Acetobacteraceae bacterium
GTCACCAGGGGCACCAGCCCCATGATGAAGGCGAGCGAGGTCATCATCACCGCGCGGAACCGGATGCGGGCGCCCATCACCGCCGCCTCCCGTGAATCGAGCCCCGCCTCGCGCTGCTCCTTGGCGAACTCGATGATGAGGATGGCGTTCTTCGCCGCCAGCGCGATCAGCACCACCATGCCGATCTGCGCGTAGAGATCGACCGAAAGCCCGGCCAGCGCGATGCCCGCGAAGGCGCCCGCGACGCCGACGATCACCGACAGCAGCACCGGGATCGGGATGGCCCAGCTCTCGTAGAGCCCGACCAGGAACAGGTACGCGAACAGTGCCGCCATTCCCAGGATCATCCCGGTCCGCCCGGAGGCCAGCACCTCTTGGTACGCCGTGCCGGTCCATTCATAGCTGTAGCCCGCCGGCAGCGCCTTCTCCGAGATCGCCGCCATCGCGGCGAGCGCGTCGCCCGAGGAGACGCCCGGCGCCGCGCTGCCGTTGACGCTGATCGCGCGGTAGTTGTTGTACCGGGTGATCACCTGCGGCCCGGTGACGGTGCGCAGCGACGCGATGGCGCGCAGTGGCACCATCTCGCCCTGCTTGTTGCGCACATGGATGCGCCAGATCGACGGGACGTCGTCGCGGTCGGCGGCCTCGCCCTGCATGTTCACCTGCCAGGTGCGCCCGAACAGGTTGAAGTTGTTGACGTAGATCCCACCCAGCGTGGCCTGCACCGCGGTCGAGACATCGCTCATGGTCAATCCCAGCGCCGCCGCCTTGTCGCGGTCGATGTCGAGGAACAGCGACGGATTGCTCGCCGTGTAGGTGGAGAACACGCGCGCGAGGTGCGGGTCTTGGTTCGCCGCCGCCACCAGCCCGCGCATCACCTGCCCGTTCTGCACGGGATCTTGGCCTTGCAGCGCCTCCAGCACGTATTCGAAGCCCCCGCCCGTGCCCAGGCCGATGATCGGGGGCAGGTTGAAGGGGAACACCATCGCCGAGCGGATCGCCTGCACCGCGCCGAATGTCTTGCCCACCAAGGCTTGGGCCGAACTACCGGGGCCGAGCCGGTCGCCGAACGGCTTGAGCCGCGCGACGACCAGGGCCGCGTTCGGCTCCTGCGCGCCGTCCAGCAGCGAGAATCCGATGATCGACAGCGTGTCCTCGACCTCCGGCATCCGATGCAGGATCTGCTGCACGCGGTCCACGACCTCGCCCGTGCGCGCGACCGAAGCGCCGTCGGGAAGCTGGGTGGATATGAAATAGGCCCCCTGGTCCTCCTCGGGCAGGAAGCCGCTCGGGGTGTGCAGGGAGAGCCATCCCGCGCCCGCGGCGAAGCAGCCGATCAGCAGCAGCGACAGCGCCGAGACGCGCACCAGCCGGCGCACCACGCTCGCGTACCCGTCGCGCACGAGGTCGATGCCACGCAGCACCAGGACGATCGGCCCGCGCCGCTTGCGGTGGCGCAGGAACAGCGCGCACAGGGCGGGCGAGAGGGTCAGCGCCGTCACCGCCGAGATCAGCATGGCGCAGCTCATCGTCACCGCGAACTGGCGGAACAAGATGCCCGACAGGCCGGGGATGAAGGCCACCGGCACGAACACCGACAGCAGCACCAGGGATATGGCGACCACCGGGCCGGTGATCTGGCGCATCGCCTTCAGGGTGGCCGCCGCGGGCGAGAGCAGCGGCTCCTCCTCCATCACCCGCTCGACGTTCTCCACCACCACGATCGCGTCATCGACGACGATGCCGATGGACAGCACCATCGCGAGCAGCGAGACCGTGTTGACCGAATAGCCGAGCGCGAGCAGCCCGGCGAAGGTGCCGATGAGGCTCACCGGCACGGCGACGGTCGGGATGATCGTGGCGCGCAGGCTGCCCAGGAAGAGGAAGACCACCAGCACCACCAGCCCGAACGCCTCGGCCAGGGTCTTCAGAACCTCGTGGATCGTGTCCTGCACGAACACCGTGCTGTCGTACATCACCCGCGCGTGCAGCCCTTGCGGGAAGCGGGTGGAGAGTCGGTCGAGCGTGGCCCGCACCGCGGCGGCGGTGCTCACCGCGTTGGCGCCGGGCGCCAGATAGATGCCGATGGGAACGGCGGGACGGCCGTTCAGACGGGCCTCGCTGTCCATGTTCTGCGCGCCGAGCTTGACCTCGGCCACGTCGCGCAGGTGCAGCACCGACCCGTCCGGGTTGGCGCGGATGACGATGTTGCCGAACTCCTCCGGCGTGACCAGGCGGCCGCGCGTTTGCAGGTTGATCTGGAACGGCTCCGCGTCATTGGTCGGCCGCGCGCCGATGCGTCCGGCTGGGGCGATGATGTTCTGCTCGTTGATCGCCGCCACCACGTCGGTGGGCGACAGCCCGAGCGCCGTCAGCCGATCGGTCCTGAACCACACCCGCATCGAGTAGTTCAGCCGGGAGAACAGGTTCGCCTGCCCGACGCCCGGCGTGCGCGACAGCGCGTCGATCGCGTTGATGACCGCGTAGTTGGTGATGAACAGCGGGTCCATCTTCGCCGGGTCGTCGGCGTAGAAGGCGAGGAACATCAGGATCGCCGAGGACTTCTTCTGCACCGTCAGGCCCTCGGCCTGCACCTCCGGCGGCAATTGCGCCAGCGCGGTCTGCACCCGGTTGTTCACCGCCACCACCGCGGCGTCGGGATCGGTGCCGTTCGCGAAGCTCACCGAGAGGCTGTAGGAGCCGTCGTTGGCGCTGTTGGACTTCATGTAGATCATCTTGTCCACGCCCACGACCTGGGCCTCGATCGGCTGGGCGATGGCGCTCTCCACCACCTGCGCCGAGGCGCCGGGATAGGTCGTGCTGACGATCACCTGCGGCGGCACGATGTCGGGAAGCTGCGCGACGGGAATGCGCAGCAGGGAGATGACGCCGGCGAGGACCAGCACGATGGCGAGGACCACCGCCAGGCGGGGGCGGCGGATGAAGAGGGCGGAGATCATCCCGCACCCCCTGGCGTCCCCGCCGTCCCCGCGTGCGCCGTGTCGGCAACCGGCGCCGGCGCCACCACCTGGCCGGGGCGCACCTTCTGCAAGCCGTCCACCACCACCACCTGTCCCTGCGTCAAGCCCCCGCGCACCGCGACCAGCAGCGGGGTCGTCTGCCCGAGCGTCACCCGCGCCTGCTGCACGCGGTTGTCCTTGTCGAGCGTGTACACGTAATCGCCCTGCTGGTCGGTCATCACGGCCACGCGCGGGATGGACAGCATCTCGGCCGGGCGCGCGCCCTCCAGCACCACGGTCACGAACTCCCCGTCCACCAGCTCCCGCCCAGTCGCCGAGGCGGGGTTGGGGACGGTGCCCCGCAGCACGATCGTGTCCGTGCCTTGGCTCACGGTGTTGTCGATGAAATCGAGCCGCCCAGCCTGCGCGTAGTCGCGCCCGTCGGGCAGGCGCAGCCGGATGCGGTACGCCGCGTCCGGGCCGCCCGCGCCGGAGGCCGCGTGGCGCAGCTCCTCCACCGTGCGCACTGGCACCGGGAAGACGACGTACATCGGATCTTGGCTGACCAAGGTGGTCAGCGTGCCCGATCCGGGCGAGACGACGTTGCCCGGCGTCACCGCGCTGCGGCCGATCTTGCCCGCGATCGGGGCGCGGATCTCGGTGTAGCCCAGGTTGATCGCGGACTGCCGCGCCTGCGCCTCGGCGTTGCGCAACTGCGCCGCGTCGGAGAGCATGGTGGCGCGCGCCAAATCGACCGCCGCCTGCTGCCCCGCCGGGGTCTTCAGCAGGCTGGAGGCGCGCTCGAAGGCGAGCTTGCTATTGTCGAGCCGGGCGGCGGCCTGCGCCACGTTGGCCTGCTTGGCCGCGAGGTCGGCCTGGAACGGCGCCTGCTCCAGCACATAGAGAAGATCGCCCGCCTTGACCTCGGCCCCCTCGGCGAAGGCTTGCCGGTCCAGGAACGCCGTGACCCGCGCGACCAGCGCCACGCGCTGCGGCGCCTGCACCCGCCCGACGAACTCCTGTGCCTCGGTGATCGCGCGCGGCTC
>DATFDN010000233.1:0-2556 GCA_035252035.1 Acetobacteraceae bacterium
CAGCCATCGCGCCAGGCAGCTAGGCGCTCCAGCCACGCGAGCAGCTCCGCCAGCTCGCCCGGCTTCGCCGCCGAGAGGTCCGGAGAAGGCAGGCTGCCCTCGCGCTCCTTGCGCCGCCGCTCCGCCGCGCCGCGCAGGACACGGTGCGCCGAGAGCACGGCGCCGAGGTTGGGAAGGGCTTCCGATCCCGGCGGAAGATCATCGGCGCGGTAGCGCACGTCCTCGCCAAGCCGGCGCCGCAGCGCGCGGGCCTCGGCGATCTCGGCCTCTCCAAAGCGCGGCTCGTATCGGGGTGTCAGGTCGAGCCGGTCGGAGAACCAGGCGTGACGCTGACCCTGAGCCGCGGCCCACGCGGCGATCTCTTGTGGCAGGGCGCTGGCGCCGCGCCAGGGAATCTTCGTCAGGTTCGCGCGCGCCACGGCCGCCAGCTCGGCGTCGATCTCGGCGAGGCGCGCATCCGCCTGGGTGATAGAGTGAAGCAGATCCTCGGCCCGCTGCTTGGTCTGGCGCGGGTTGAGGGATTGCACCCGCTCCACAAGGGCCGACACGGCCGCCTCCAACTGCCGCGCGCCCTCGCGGTCGCTGTGCGTCACCGCGATCGCCAGGTTACGCAGTCCCGGCGGCAGCTTCTCGCGGATCGCGCTCAGCGCCTCGGCCGTGTGGGCGGCGAAGGACGCGGCGCCCCATCGCCATCGAGTGCCCGATGATGTTGGCGATGGTGTGCGTCTTGCCGGTGCCGGGTGGCCCCTGCACCACCACGCCATGCACGCCCTCCTGCTCCAGCCGGCGGGCGATCTCCTCCTACTCCTCGTTGGCTGGGAGAGGGAAGAAGAGCCACTCGCGGCGCTTATTGGCAGGCTCGATATCGGAGGCGCCCCAATCGCTGGATGGCCCGCCTGAAGCGGAGCCAAGGAGGCCGCCCAGATCGAGCGGCTCGTAATCGTCGGGCGCCACGTCCGGCGGCGGCAGGACGAAGCGCCGGGCCGTCTCCGGCAGCGGCGCGGTGTCCTGGACCAGCGTGTCCCCTAGACGGCGGAGGTCGTCGCGCAGGATGTCGTCACGGCGGGGACGGATGATGACGCAAACGGTGGGACTGATGCGCAGCCACTCTCCCGGCGGTCCCGGTTCCTCGCCTGGCGCCAGCACCGCGCCGCTGGCACCTAGGTGCGTGGCGCAGGTCTCAAGCACCTTGCGAAAGCTGTCCGGATGGGACGGGCCGAAGGGCCGCTCCGCGTCCCTGGCGATTTCCTCTAGTTGCTGCGCCAGCTCGCGCTGCAAGCGGGACGCCGCCTCGATGCCGAGTTCCAGGAATGGATATAGCGCGGGCGTGGGCGGCACATTGCGCGGCAGGATCGCCAGCGTGCCGTTGGCTTCGTCCAGCTCGAACTCGGCGCGCTGCTCGATCAGCGGCATGTTCACGCGCTGGCCGCGATGGTGCCAGCGGGCGAGGCCGAGGCCGACCACGAGTTCCTGCCCGCCTTCCCCGCCCGCCGCCGCGATCTGCGCCTGGGCCTTGTACAGCGCCTCGTAGAGCCTGACCGCCTCGCGCCTGGGTGCTTCCTCAATCGCCCATGCCTGCCATGGCCCTGCCGCGTAGGATGCCAACGTCTCGACGATCTCCGGCAAGTCCGCTGGGCGAAGCGACACGGCCCACTGCTCGGCCTCGCCGGAGGCGCCAGGCACACGAGCGATCGTATCGGCGGTGACGAGACCGGCTTCAATCAGGTCCGTCGCCTCCTCGGGCGTGACGCGCACGACCCGTTCGGCCAGGAGCGCCGGGGGCTTGGCCGGCGTGGGACGCGCCTCCGGCCTCAGCCAAGGCTCAAGCCGCGCCTCCGGCCGGGGCGGGGGCCGCTCCTGAAGGCGCGCGAACGACAGCCACACGTCCTCCGCCGGACCGACGGCGATGCCGGGCAGCGGATCGCCGTCCTTACCCCGTAAGTCCCACTCCGTCAGATGGATCGGATACTCCGCGATGTCGAAGACGACCCGATCCCGCGTGGCCAGGAGCTGTTCGGTGAACTGAAGAAGGTTTCTGAGATCTCCGCGGACCTGGGTGTCCTCGGGCGCAAGTCTGTCGTCGGGCATCTTGGCGCTGGGTGCCTCCGATCGGGTTGCGGCGAAGATGCCCTGTTTCAACGTAAGATTGAAAGCCGAATGTTGCGAAGGTGTTTTCCTGCCCTGTAACCCCTCCCCCGCCCCTGTTCCACTGGTCCCTGACAGTCGCTTGCCCTCGCCCTCTCCGCCCCAGAGACGGAAAGGGAGCAATGCCGCAGACTCTTGCGAGCAGATTCCTCCCAGCCAGCTTGGCTATGCGGGTGAGTCCCCCCTCCCCCGGCGCTTGGCTGATGGCCGCCCTTGCCGTAGTCTGCCCGGAACGCGCGTCCCGCGCCGCCGGGCGGGGGTGAAGGAGAAACGTCACCGTGGCAACGAACAGCGGACCGGTCGCGCCGGCCGGCATCAACCATCTCGTTCTCAACGTGCGCGACCTTGAGGAATCGCACAAGTTCTGGACAGAGATCCTGGGCTTCAGGCAGGTGGGCGAGCTGCACGCCA
>DATFDN010000234.1:0-17144 GCA_035252035.1 Acetobacteraceae bacterium
CTGTTCCTCATCGAACCGCGCGGCCAGCAGCCCACGGCAGAGCGCGCCATTGAATTCCATGTTGACGGTGACGTTGCGCAGCGTGCGCAGATACATGCCAAGCGACGCAGCCGCGAGCGTCCGCCCATTGCTATCCACGAAAGCCGGCGAGTCCTCGTCAAATGCCCCCGCCACGCCACGCCGCTCCAAGTAACGCTCCCCCTCCCCTTGCGGGAGGGGGCCAGGGGGAGGGGCCGCCAGCGCGCGCAAGTCACCGACGGTCATCGCGACCACCGCCTCCGCCGCGTACCCCGCGTCCAGAAGCTGTCGCAGCAGCCGCTCCTGCCGCCGCTGGAACGACTTGACCGCGAACGTCGCCCGGAGCGCGTCCAGCTCCGCGTCCGCCGCCGCGCCGAAGGACTCGCGGAACGACATCCCGTGCCGCATCCCGGCGTTGATTCGCTCCGCCTCCATGTGCTCGCCAAGCTCCACCCGGACCTCGCGCACCCAGTCGAGCGCGCCCACCGCGCGGCGCATGTCCTCGGCCATCAGGAAAGCGAAGTTGGCGGCGCACCAATACGTGGGCAGACGGAAGCGGATGTGGACTCGCTCCGCGTCCACGTCCACGCCGGTGATGAAGCCGAGCGTGGTCACGGGCTCGTCGAGTTCGGGGTCCGTCACCCGATCGAGCCGCCCCATCACCGCTTGCCTGCGGTCCTCCACAACGCTCATTGCGCCGGCACGGCCTCGCGCTGCCGCAGCTTCGCCTTCTGCGCGTCCACGTCGATGCCGTAGAGCCTGGCCGCGTTCAGCCCGAGGATCTTCTCCTTGCCCGCCAGCGTCAGCTCAACGTTGGTCTCGCGCCGCAGATTATCGGGCAGCTCGAAGTCCATGAACTTCTCGACCAGCCAACCCGGCCTCCAGATCGCGTAGTCGCTCGCGAACAGCAGCCGGTCCTCGCCGAGCCAGAAGAGCAACTCGGAAAGGACATGGGCGAAATAGCCCGGCTTGCCGTGGATGAACGGCATGACCACCGCGAGCCCGCCATAGACGTTGGGCTCCTGCACGCCGATCCAGCAGAAATCGTCGAGCCGCGGCAGGCCGCAATGCTCGACGATGAAATTGAGGTTCGGGAAGTTGGTGGCGGCGTGGTCGATGTCGGCCACGTCGAAGGCGTCGCGATCGAGCGGCAGGATCGTCGGCCCCTTGTGGACATGGACGTTCTTGACGCCGAGCTTCTCCGCGTGCGCGAGGTAGCGCTCGGCCCAGGGGTCATGCAGCTTGTAGCCGCGGCTCTCGCCGCGCCACTCGGCGGTGTAGAGCTTCACGCCCTTCAACTTGTACTTCTCGACTTGCTCGGTGAGCGCGTCGAGGCCGCGCTCGCCGTCGCGGGGATCGAAGGCGCCGTTGAGGATGAAGCGGTCGGGGTACTTGTCCTTGAGGATCGCGTTCCGCTCGGGCGGGTTGAAGCCGGTCTTGTAGAAATCGCCCAATACGGTCGGCTGGAAGATCGCCATGTCGTCGGGACCGTCCACGAACAGATCCCGGTACATGTCCTCAGCCGAGTATTTGTAGAACTTGTCGCGTTCCCACAGCTCCTCCTTCGGGCTCAGCGCCGTGTGGTAGCCGTAGAAGCAGGAGATGAACTGCTCGCCATGCACATTGCGCTGATTCTCGCGCGAGCCGTCCCAGAAATGGACGTGCCCGTCGATGATGAAGATTTCCTCGCCGTCCTTCGTCCTGTACATGCTCCTGAACCTCCCCTGAAGCCCTCGTCACCAGCGCGCCGCCAAGCGAGTCACCCGGTCATTCGTAGTCGAGCGCGTCCTCCATGTTGCCGAACAACACCACCGTGTTGTCGTCCACCATCACCATGCGGCCGTAATGGGTGGAGGTGGAGACCTCGAACAGGTGCGGGGTCATCTCGCGGCCCAGCGCCTCGCTGATCTCGTCCATCTTGAACTCGATCTTGCCCTCGCCGTCTATGCGGATCATGGCCGGCAGATAGGTGACGCGAATGCCGGGCTTCTTCGCCATCAGCTCGGCGACGACACGCGAGTCAACGCTGTCGCTCATGGTGATCCCGCACTGGTGCGAGATCGTGTTGTCAAAAGTCACGTCCTTCATGCTCTTGAAGATCGTCTGCGTGTCCGACATCGTGGGCGGTCCTTTCCCTGTCTTGCCGCGAAGCGTGAATTCATGCCAGCCAGCGTGGACTTTGGCCTTCCGTCATTCCCGCGAAAGCGGGAATCCAGGCGAACCGCGCGGAGCACGGCGCGCGCGGGCCTGGATGCCCGCTTTCGCGGGCATGACGAGGTAGGTCAGCGTCACGGCGGGCTAGCATCAGCCGCCGGTGATCGAACGAACGTCGATGCCGATTTCGGCCCCGATCGCGCGCAGCCGGTTCCGCGCCAGATCGAGCGCGTCGGCGTACTGCGCGACTTTCACCCGCGGCAGGGACCAGATCGGCTGGAGGTTCGAGGAGGCCTCGTTCGCGAGCGCCCCGTGGTGCGCGAGCCACCGGCCGAACAGCTCCTGGTTGTGCTTGCCATAGTGCTCATCGGTGGTCAGCGTGTGGAACAGCTCGACCGTGTTGGCGAGGTTGCGCTCATAGTCGCCCTCGGCCGCCGAGATCATGGCCGGGGTGATGAAATCGTTCTGCGCCGCCGCCATCTGCATCACGAAGCCGCTGCGGAACAGCTCCCCCACCAGCGGCTCGAACACCACGTTCACCGCGAAGTACTGCTCAAGGTAATCGGTCGCGCCCATGATGGCCTCGATGGCCTTGCGCGTCCCCTGCCAGATCGGGTCGTCGATCCAGTGCCGCTTGCCGGCCTCGGTGTCGAACTTCTCGATGTCGAGCCCGATCTCGCTGAGGTAGAGCGTCAGATCCTGGGCGAAGCGCAGCTTGTACGAGGAGTTCGTCAGGATGGCGTTGTTGATCATCTGGGTGTAGCCATAGCGCTGGGCGTGCATCGTCGCGGTGCCCAGGCCGAACTCGGCGTGCTTGTACGCGCCCACATGATCTTGCAGCACCTTCACCCAGGCCGGGTCGAAGCGCCGCGGCGCCCCGGACCGGCGGGCGTTGTTGATCATGGTCTGCAACATGCCCTCGATCGTGGACTGCCGCTGGTAGTGTGTCTTCTCCCACTCCTGATCGACCGCCCTGAACTTGTGCCAGTCGGAGCTTTTCGCCTGCGTCCAGCCCTCGGAGTAGGTGGGCGTGCCATCGGCGAAGCTGATGATCCAGTCTTGCAGCAAATAGCGCTTTGGGTCCGGCTGCACGTCCACCGTCACGTCCTCGTAGTGCGTCGCCTTGCGGCCCTTCGGCTCGAAATAGTTGAACTTGCGGCTGTCCCAGTCCACGAACTTGGCGGCGCCGGCGGCGCCGGACTTCACCGCTTCCTCCGGTTGCGGGGTGGCCCGCTGCTCTTGGCTTGCGCTCATTGTCCCTGTCTCTCCCTGAGTTTCGTGGCCGCGGCGCGGCGCCTTACCGCGCGGCCTGGGTGAACTTGTCGAAGTGGATATGCTCCGGCTCAACGCCGAGCATGTGCAGCGCCGGGATCACCGCGTCGATCATCGGCGGCGGGCCGCAAGCGTAGGCGTCGATCTCACCCTCCAGCGGGGCCTCCCGCAACAGGCGGGTCAGCACCTCGTGGACGAAGCCGGTCTCGCCCGACCAGTCCTCCACCCCGTCATGGTGCGACAGAGCCGGGATGAATTTGAAGTCGGGAAACACTTCCTCAAGCCTTTTGATGCGGTCGAGGTGGAACAGGTCGCGCACCGTCCGGGCGCCGTAGAAGAAACGGATCGGACGGGTCTCGCCGCTGCGCAGGTGGTCTTGCAGGATCGACCAGAGCGGCGACATCCCCGACCCGCCGCCGATCAGCAGCATCGGGCCAGGCCGTCCCTCGCGGCGGAAGCAGGTGCCATAAGGCCCCTTGACCCGGAGCTTGTCGCCCGGCCTGAGCGCGCCCGGGGCGCCTGGGTCCAGCCGCGCGGAGAACGCGCCGTCGGCGTAGCGCTTGATGATGAACTCAAGCGTCGTGCCGTTCTCGGGGGGGTTGGCCATCGAGAAGGACCGGGTGATCTCCGGGGAACCGGCGCCGGCCGGGATCGTGACGTCCACGTACTGCCCGGCCCAGAAGCGCAGCGGCGCCTCGATCTCCAGCCGCAGCAAGCTGATGTCGTGGGTCAATGGCTCGACGCCGACCAGTTCCGCCGCGTACTCGCGCACCGGGATCGACCGGCTCAGCAGATCCTCGTCGTAGTTCAGCAGCTCGACCACGAGATCGCTATAGGCGTAGGTGCGGCAGAGAAGGATGTGGTCGGTCTCGCGCTCGTAGTCGGCGAGCGCGAACGTCGAGTACTTGCCAAGCTCGATGTCGCCCTCCATCAGGCGGGACTTGCAACTGCTGCACTGGCCTTCCTTGCAGCCGTGCATCACCGAAATGCCCTGGCGGAACGCCGCCTCCAGGACCGTCTCGCCCTCCTCGACCTCCATTTCGACGCCCACGGGCTCGAAACGCACGGTGTAAGTCTCGGCCATGCTGGCCTGTCCCCCCGGCGGCCGCTCCGGGACCGGCGGGCCGGTCCCGGAGCAAGTCACGTCAGCTAGTTGACGGCGTTGATCTTGAAGCCCTTCTTGTACTCGGCGATGTGCCTCTCGCGCTCCTCCGGTCCCATCGCGCGGATCACCTCGAGCGGGGCGTTCAGCGTGTACGGACGGAAGTCGTCGATCGTCCACATCTCCTTGTCGTCGAAGCGGAGATGCGGCTGCGCGACCATGGTCTTGCCATCGCTGCGGACGAAGCCGAGATCCTTGATGCAGTCGGCCATGTTCCAGCCGTGATAGCAGGTCTCCCACTCGCGCCGGCCGCTGAACTTGCCCATCGCGGGCGTCGGCCGCCCTTCGTACTCGGCCGCGAACGCGACCTTGTGGGTCCAGCGGCACTCCTCGGAGCAGTAGGTGTAGAGCTTGCCGTCCACCTCATCCACGCAGAACTCCTCGCGGATCAGGCACGGCACCATGCAGCTCCAGCAGCGGTGCGGATAGACGTAGCCGGTTTCCCCGGCGAACAGGATCGGCTTCTCGCCCCTGTGGCTCAGCTTCTCGTACCACTTCCAGAAATTGCCGAACTCGGCGTACCAGCCGGGGTACTTGTGCTCGAACCACTCGAAGTCGCGCTCCTTCATGCCATCGATGCGCCAGAAGTTCGCCGACCAGCCGACCGCGAAGAACTGCGCCGTGAGGTGGACGTAGTTCTTCTTGACGATGCGGTCCCAGGCGTGAGCCACGTCGTCGTGGTGGATCTTCACGCCGTACTTCTCAAGCGGCAGCATGTAGGTGCGGTAGTAGTCCTCATAGATCCAGCGGTGCCACAGCTCGGCGTAGGACTCCTTCTTCTTGTCGCGGTTCGTGGTGCCGTACTCGATGAAGGTGCCGATCGCCGCGTCCACGATCGCGTGGTTCTGCCAGAAGGCGTACTTCAGGTCGCGCTCCAGCAGCAGGTGGTTGCTCGGCTCCTTCAACATCGCCATCAGCATGGAATGCCCGTTGCCGATGTGCCGGCTCTCGTCGGACTGCACCGAGAGGAACACGGTCGGCAGCGCGTAGTCGCCGTTGCGCGCCGCCTCGGACGGCATGGCGACGAACAGCGTGTTGGTGAACGCCGTCTCGGCCACCACCGTCAGGTAGACGTTGGCGGAGGTGATGGCGTCGCCGGTGACGAAGCCCTCGGCGAACTGGCGGCCGATGGTGCTGGCGTAGCACTTGCCGAACGCGGCCTCGGTGATGTCGAACCCAGCCGGGTCGATGTAGTTCTCCATGTACCACTTCTTGAGGTTCATCTGGATGGTCGAGTGCCGGAACTCATCGACCATCTGCATGGTGAACCCGGTGCGCAGCTCCTCGCCCGGCGCCAGCCGCGCGACCATCGCCATGGAGCGGGCCGCCGAGATCTCGGGGAACGGGATGATCGCCAGGAACAGCTTCATCCACTCGATCCAGCGCGGCTCGACGTTGCGGAACATGTCGCCGCGCAGCGCCGCGTCCAGCGCGCCATAGACGCGGTTGTCCTTCTCCTCCTGCATCGGGAAGTAGGAGCGCAGCACCTGCTTCATCGGGTCGCGCGGCGCCTTGGTGATCTTGTAGTCGGTCGGGAAGGTGTTGGCTTCCTGGACGTAGCTTGGTGTCCAGCCGAGATCGGCGACCCGCTTGGCGGCCTCGCCGATGCTGATCCCCCGTTGCGAGGTGATCTTGTTGAGGGTCAATCCATCAGGCATCCATCTCTCCCCTGTTCAAGATTGCCCGCAGGGCGCGGGCGGGCTTGGCACCAGCCGCCGCGGGGCCGCGCGTTCCTCAACCGAGATCCGGAATGGAAAGGGCGCCGGCCCGCGCGAGAGGCGCGGCGACGCCGTGGCATGGGGCTTCCTTCCTCCGGCCCATTCTCGTCGGGCGACGCGTTCGCGGCGCGGCGATTGGCTGGCCGAATCTTTATGCAACGGGTGTGCCAAACCCCGTCAGCCCGGCGCGACGCGCAAAACGCCGGTCGGCCCGTGTGGCCCTGCCGCAATGCCCCTGCCGCCTGTCCCATTCTGCGCCACGCGGGCGTCGCACCTGTCGCATTCTGGGACGGACTCATGGTCCAGGCCCGTCCGCGCCGGGGCTGCTCGCGGGACGCGCCAGCGGCTTGCCCTCGGCGATGAAGCGGGCCGCCAGGATCAGCGCGCCCATGGTGAAATCCTTGCCATGCGCGGCGATCATCTCCTCGGCGAGCGTGCCAAGGCGGCCGAAGAACCGGTCCTTGGAGGCGTCGTCGCTCTGGCTCATGTTCGCGCCTCGTGGCTGGCTCCGCCGGGGCGTTCGCCCGGCCGGCGGAGCAATCCTTCTGGAAGCAGGACGGTCCCGGCCTCGCCCTCCTCCGTGCCGAGGGCGAGCAGGTGTCCGTCGGGCGAGAAGGCGAGCGCCGTCACCGCCCCGCCACCCGCCGCCTTGATGAAGAGCGCATCCTCGATGCCCGGCTGGCAGAGCAGGACGGCGCCGTTGGCATGGCCCGCGGCAAGAAGCGGCCAGGCCGGATGCCAGGCCAGCGCCGAGACCGGATGCTGGCGGTTGCGCAAACCGCAGCCGATCGGCTCGGCCGCGCTGGGCGGATCGAAGCGCCAGCATTGCGGTCGCGGCCCGCCAGAGGCGGCGAGAAAGACACCATCGGCGGAGAAGGCGAGCCGGCACGGCTGGCCGGCGCAGCTAGCAAGCGCGATTTCAGCGCCCTCTGGCATGTGCCAGACGACGATCCTGCCGTTCTCCCCGGACCCTTTCAGGCCGGCCGCCACATGCGTGCCGCCGGGGCTCCAGGCGAGGCTCAGGGGGCGCCCCTTCGTGCGCAGATGCCGCGCGGGCGCCCCATCATCCGTGACCATGCTGACGCCCTTCCCATGCGCGACGGCGAGGCGGCGTCCGTCCGGATCATAGGCCAGCGCAACCACGGCGCTTGGCAGGCCGAGCGCCTGCCCCGTGGTGGTCCGCATGTCCCGGCCCGAGGCGAAGGCGAACCGGCCCGCGCCGCCGCTCGCGACGAACGTGACTGGGCGCCCGCCGAACTCGGAGCGCGGCCGTGTCTCGCCCTGGGCCGACAGCCGCACCAGCTTGCCGTCAGCGCCGCCGCTCAAGAACCCGCCCGTGGGATCGGATGTCAGGGTCAGGCAGCCGCCGCCTGGCGTGCCGGGGCCAGCCTTGTGCGCCTGCACGCGCGCGACCGGGGGGCGCGGGGCGCGGGCCAAGACCAGCTCAACGCCCCCGTCCGGCCGCTGGCCGATCTCGGGTCCACCCTCCCACCGCGCGCGGGCCAGCGCCACGGCGCCATCGCCGAGGCCGAAGGCGGCAAGCGGCTGGCCGGCGCTCCAGGGAGACTCCCAGGCCACGCCGACGACCGGGGCGCCGAGCTGCCAAGCGGCGCCGAGCAGGTCGATCAGGGGCGGCTGGACCATGTCAGGGGATCAGCACCGCCCGGCCCTTGACCTTGCCGTGGTGCAAGTCGTGCAACGCCTGATTGGCGTCCTGAAGCTTGTATTCGCGGGTGGCGAGATGCACCAGGCCGCGATCGGCGAGCGCCATCAGCTCCACAAGTTCGGGATAGGTGCCGACCAAATTGCCCACGATCGTCTTTTCGCTGACGATCATGTCCATCGTCGGCAGATCGATCTTCCCGCCATAGCCGACGATGTAATAGTAGCCGGCGTTGCGCGTCATGGCGATGCCGGTCCTCACCGCGTCGCCCTCGGCCACGAAGTCGATCACCGCCTCGGCGCCCTTGCCGCCGGTCAGGTCGAGCACGCGCTGCAACTCGTTGCCGTCCGCCTGAACGACATGGTGCGCGCCGCACTCCTTAGCGAGCTGCAACGCCATCTCCGACCGGTCCACGGCGATGATCTCGGCGGCGCAGAGCGCGCGCAGCACCTGGATGCCGATGTGGCCGAGCCCGCCCACGCCGAGCGTGACCGCGTACTCGCCGGGCAACAGGTGGCGCGAGGCTTTCTTGGCCGCGCGGTACGCGGTCAGGCCGGCATCGGTGTACGGCGCCACGTCCTTCGGGGCGAGCGATTTCGGCAGCTTGATGAGCGCGCGCTCGCCGGAGAGCAGGTATTGCGCGTAGCCGCCATTGGCGTTGATGCCGGGGAACCTGCTTTCGGTCGCGTGCATGTCCTCGCCACGCCGGCAGGCCAGGCAATGGCCGCTGGTGACGAGCGGATGGCAGATCACCGGGTCGCCGACCTCCACGCTCTCGACGCCCTTGCCGACCTCCTCCACCCAGCCGGCGTTCTCGTGGCCCATGATGTAGGGAAGCCTCACATCGACCTTGTCGCGCCAGATGCCCTCGACGATGTGCAGGTCGGTGCGGCAGACTCCGGCGCCGCCGATGCGCACGATCACGTCGCCTGGCCCTTCGATCCGTGGATCGGGCACGTCCTCGTGGCGCACGAACTCGTCGCGGCTCAGCGTCTCGTCATATTGGTGCAGCACGGCGGCCTTCATCGCTCTCCCCCTCGCGCATCGATGCTTGGCGCCATGATTTGCAACGCGCGTGCCAATCGATGCGCGCGAGGGGAGGTAAGCTGTTGGCCTCGCCGCGCACCGCCGCCGCGTTCCGAAACGCCACAGTTTTTGCCAGCCGACTGTTCCGATCCGGAACAGCGGCACACTCTGGATCGCGCGCCGCGCCCGGCTTAGCCTCATGGGCAAGCGCCGCCGCGCCGCGGCCGGAACCAGGGGAAGGGCATCCATGGAGCTGTCAGACGAGGAGCGCCTGAGTCGTGCCCGCATCGCGCTGGAACGTCGCGGCATGGCCCCTGACGCGCTGCTTTCGGATGAGATTTCAGCGAGCTGGCGACGCTGCCTCGCCGTCGGTCTCGATCCCGCGCAGCCGCCGCCGATGCGAATCCTTGATCTCGCGAGCCTGCGCGCGCGGCGCGAGCGCCACGACTTCGTGGCCCGGCTCGCGCTGGCGGAGATGCGCAGCCTCAATCACCAGATCGCCGGAACGAACTACCTGATCGCGTTCGCGGCACCCGACGGGATGCTGCTCGAAACGCTGGCCGATCCAAGCTTCCTGCCGACGGCGCGCGGCAGCGGCATCTGTCCCGGCGGCATGTGGGGCGAGACCGAGCGCGGCACCAACGCGCTCGGCACGGTGGCCGCGATCGGCAAGCCGGTCACGGTGCATGGGGGGGAACACTTCTTCCGCCAGTTCGCCGGCCTGACCTGCACCGCCGCTCCGGTCTTCGGACCGGATGCCGAGCTGGTCGGCATCCTGGACGCCTCCTCGGACTGCCGCTCGCGCCAGACCCACACGCAGGCGCTGGTGACGTTGGCGGTGGCGCACATCGAGAACGGGCTGTTCCGCGAGCACCATCGGGGCAATCTCGTGATCGTCTTCCACAGCCGCGCCGAGTACTTGCACACGTCCAGCGCCGGACTGATCGCCGTCGGACCGGACGGGACGCTGCTCGGCACGAATGCCCAGGCACGCTTCCTCCTCCAGGGCCTTCCGGCATTGCCGCTCCGGCGCTTCGATGAGGTGTTCCAGACCCGCTTCGAAACGTTGGTGGACCGCGCGCGCACGCAGGAGCGGTTGCTGCTGCGCGACGCGGTGGGCAGCGCGTTCGTTGCCACGATGCAGAATTTGCGCCTGCTTCCTTCGCTTGTGGCACGGAGTGCTCCGGTTCCGCCTCGCGCCCTGCCGTCCGCCGCCGCCCCACGGTTCGTCGCCGACGATCCGGCGGTCGCCGCGTTGGTTCGCGAGCTGACCGCCGCCGCCGGCCAGGGACTGCCGATCCTGCTGCGCGGCGCGACCGGTACCGGCAAGGAGCATCTGGCCCGCCACGCGCACGCCGCCGCTGGCAGGACGGGCGCGTTCGTCGCAGTGAACTGCGCCGCGCTGCCCAGGAGCCTGATCGAGAGCGAGCTGTTCGGATACGCCGAGGGCGCGTTCACCGGCGCGCGGCGCCATGGCTCGGGCGGCCTTGTCGCGCAGGCCGATGGCGGCACCCTGTTCCTTGACGAGATCGGCGACATGCCGCTCGAATTGCAAGCCGTGCTGCTGCGCCTGCTTGATGACTGGCAGGTGCGCCCGATCGGCGGCCAAAGGACGCGGCGCGTGGATGTGCTGCTGGTGGCCGCCACCAACGCCGATCTAGAAGGTCGAATCGCGGCCGGGGGCTTCCGTGCCGATTTGTTCTACCGTCTGAACGTGGTCGAGCTGCGCCTGCCGGACCTGGCCGAGCGTGGCGACTTCCGCGCGATCGTGGCCCGGCTGCTGACCGAGCTGGCGCCGCGCGCCCGCCTCGCGCCCGAGGCGCTGGCGCGGCTTGAGTCCCACCCGTGGCCCGGCAACATCCGCGAGCTGCGCAACCTCCTGGCCCGCCTCACGCTTGGCTGTCCGGACGGCACGATCGAGCTGGCGGCGGTCGCGCGTTTGCTCGGCCCAGTTAGCCGCGCGAGCGCGGGGCAGCCAGGCTCGACCCTGCGCCAATCGGTGCGCGGGCGGATATCCGCGGTGTACGAGCAGGAAGGCCGCAACGTGAGCCGCGCGGCGCGGCGGCTGGGCGTGTCCAGGAACACGGTGTACCGGGCCATCAATATGGCAACGGGCGATCCGCTGTCGCTCCCAGACGCCGAATCGCGGTGAACCGGCCTCCGGCGTCGCGCGGCCTGCACGGCGCCTTTCCGCGTTGCGGTCGCGGCCTAGGGCTCCGATCGGCGTTTCATGAGTTGGTTGCGGTCCATCGGTTGGCGCGGGCGCGCGTGGCGACCGCGCTGCGCCTCAAGCCCAGCGACCAGCGCGCGCGCTTCGCTCAGATCCCCTGGCCCGCGCCTGCCGGCGAACCAAGCGCAGAGAGGTGCCAGCAACATCCGTGCTTCGGTTTGCTTTCCTTGACCGATCCAGAGCCGGGCGAGGGGCAACGCCGCCCGGACTTCGGAAGCCTTCGCGTTTTGCCGCCGGGCGAGTTCCACCGCTCGTTCGAGGAGTGATTCCGCGACTGCCGGATTGCTGTCCCCCTGAAGCGCGCCCTGGCGCCAGCATATCTCGGCTTCGCACCAGCACTCGCCGGTGCGGGCGAGGAGGCTGCTCGCTTCCTCCAATGCCTCCGTCGCAGCGATCGGATCCCGCCGCAGCCAATGGACATCGGACACCATCAGGTAAGCGGCCGGCACGTACAGCGTCACATCGGAGGAGCGCAAGGAGGATATCCCCGCCGTCAGGGCGCCGAGTGCCTCGTCGAGCCGCCCACGCTGCCCCGCCACCCATCCAGCGTAGCATCTCCCGCGTGCCGCCCAGAACGAGAAACCCTGCTCGTCCGCAAGCTGGACGAGGGCCGAGGATCTCTCATCCAACGTCCGTATGTCGCGCAAGACCCAGGCTGTCGTGCATGTCGCGCTGAGAGCAATCGCCAATGTCGGCAGGTGCTGGGTCGAACGCGCGCGGTCCAGCCCCGTCGCGGCTTGGGCTTCAGCGGCTTCCACGAGCCCCAGGCAAGCCAGAACGCGGGAAAGCTGTGTGTGGAACAGCGTCAATGGATCGACGCCGAAGCCGGCGCTTCCGGTTCGGTCCTCTCGATCCAGGTGATCGCTCGAAGCGCTTGCGAAGACCGCTTCCGATTCCGCGAGTCTCCCCTCCAGGAACAAAGTCGTGGCCAGCGTGGTAATGGACATCAGCCTGATGTGGTGGTCGCGACATTCACTCCCGAGTTCCGCGAATTCGCGTGCGACGGCGTTTGCCAGCTTTAGCGATCCCGTGTGCAGCTTGTGCGACCACTCCCCATACAGCGTGCGCGACAAAAGGACCGCGCGTTCGTGGCGGGTGGGCTCCAGGCCGCGGCACAGTTCGAGCGCCTTGGCGAGCACCTCGCCCTGGGCGGCCGCGCCGAAACCCAGCACGGCCATCTGCACGTTGCTGAGGGCCACTTGCAACTCAGCCTGGAGCAACCGCCGCTCGGAGTCGTTCGGAAGCTCGGCCGCGAGGTCAAGGCCGCGCATCAGGTTCGCGCGGGACTCGACCATCGCCGAGCGTTTCGCCGAGATTTGGCCCGCGCGCAGGAAATAGCGCACGGCTTGCGGCACGAGGCCGGCCTGCGCGGCATGATGGCCGAGCAGCGCCGGCTGGACGTCCTGGATATTCCGGTCCGAGTGCAGCAGAGCGCGCAGAATCCTGCCATGAATATCGGCCCGCCTGCCGCGCAGCATGGTTTGATACGCCGCGTCTTGCACCAGGGCGTGCTTGAAGGCGTATGTGGCTTCCGGTGGATCGCCGCGACAGAAGACAAGCCCAGCGGCGACCAATTCACCAAGGGCCTCGCGCAACGAAGGGGCGGATATGTTCGCCACCGCCGCGAGCAGGGCATACGAGAATTCACGTCCGATGGCCGCCCCGACCTGCGCAACCTCCCGCGCCGCGGGCAGCCGGTCGAGCCGCGAGATCAGCGAAGCGTGCAGCGTCGCGGGAACGACGCTCTGTGCCACGGACGGTGAAGCGCCGGCTTCGCCATCAACCACATTCCTGGTAAGTTCCTCCACGAACAGCGGCACCCCATCGGATCGCGCCGCGATGGTCGCGAGCAGGCTGGGGGGGAGCGCCGCGACGTGCGACGCCATGGCGGCTGCCTGGTCGTGGTCCAGCCTGCTCAATGTCATCAAGCTCACATTCGGCTTACCGATCCAGACCGGCTGCAACTCGGGCCGGTACGTGATGACCAGCAGGATGCGCATGTCCGGAATGGCATCGACCGTCAGATCGAGGAGCTCGCGGCTGGTCGGATCGCACCAATGCGCGTCCTCGAACAACATCAGCAAGGGCCGAACCCGCGCCAGGTGCGCGAGTTGCCGGTTCAATGCCGCCGATGTCAGCTCCCGCTTGCGTTGCGGGCTGAAGGTCAGCACCGGCAGGGCATCAGACTGGACTGACAAGAGATCCGCGATCAGCGCGATGTCCTGCTCGGACGCCTTGCCCACGGCCAGCGCCCGCCTCAACTTTTGCAAGCGCCCCGCCGCCGTGTCGTCAGGCTCGAATCCCGCTGCGTCCTCGAAATAGTCAATGACCGGATGCAGCGGGCTGTCCTGGAAATGGGGAGAGCAGGAGTATCGCAGCAAGAAATGATCTTCGCCTCGGATCTTCCCGCTCAACTCCGCGATCAGTCGCGATTTCCCAATTCCCGGCTCTCCGCACAGCAGGACCACGCGGCCGCTCCCTTGCTTCGCCTGGTTCCACCGGCGCGACAAGAGGGCCAGCTCGTCGTTCCTTCCGACAAGCGGGGTCCAAGCCCCGGAGTTGAGCGCCTCGAACCGGCTGCGGACGGAGCTTTTCTTCGACACGCGCCAGGCGAGCATCGGCTCGGCGAAACCCTTCAGCCTGAACTGGCCAAGGGGAGCGCAGTCGAAGAGATCGCCGAGGCGCGCCCTGGTCGCTCGATCGATCACCACCGTGCCGGGCTCGGCGATCGATTGCAGCCGCGCCGACAGGTTCGGCGTCTGGCCGATGACAGCCCGTTCTTGAGCGGTTCTTTGGCCGATCTCTTCTCCGACCACGACCAGGCCGGTGGCGATGGTGACGCGGACCGAGAGGTTGGGCTGGGGGCCGCCCCCTTGTGTCACCGCTCCGATGATCCGGAGACCCGCATGTACGGCGCGCTCGGCGTCGTTTTCTCCCGCTTCCGGCCAGCCGAAGTAGATGAGAACGCCGTCGCCCATGTATTTCGCGATGAAGCCGCCGAAGCGCGCCGCCGAGGCCGCCACCCGGCCCTGGTAATCGGCCATGACGTCACGCAGATCCTCCGGATCGAGCCGCGAAGCGAGTTCCGTCGAACCGACAAGGTCGCAGAACATCACGCTGACCTGCCGCCGCTCTCCCGAGGCTGGCGCGACCAGCGCGTGCCGGAGCCGCGTTCCGCACTCGGCGCAGAAACTTGCGCGGGCGTCGTTGTTCCGGCCGCACCTGGGGCATACCCTGCTCAGCGGCGCTCCACAGATCGTGCAGAACTTGCTGTCGCCCTCCGCCAAAGTTCCGCATTGCGAGCATTTCATTCGCAAATACCCAAACCGGCCTGGGCTTACTAGGCGGGTCTCCGCCGCGGCGCAAGAGACAATCGGCACGATCAAGGTGGCGGCCGGTTCGCTCGGCGGCGTTGCTGGCCGCTCAGCTGTTCCAAGCAAGCGCCGGGCCAAACTGGATGGGTCGAGATGCGCTCCCCCGCCTGTGGAGCACCCTTGGAGTGCATGCGGCGACCCTCCGGCGCTAGGCGCCGACCTAGCGTCCCGTACAGGAGGGGAGCCTTGGGCCGGTTATCCCTTCCCCTTCACCGGCTCGAATCGTGCAAAGGACGCAACGATGCCGTACCTCGCTGCCGCAAACTTTGACACGCTCGGTAGGTAAAATCCGGGTTACGAAGCCTGCTTTCTCCAGTTCCCAAGCGCGCCGCAGCCGACGCGCTGCCAATGGTGGCGCCCATTGCCGATGGAGTATGACGCTTATGCGGGAGTTCTTCGTCCTTGCGTCCCGAGGACAGGTGTGCCGCAGAGGAGGCCACGCTGGCCAATTGAGGCCAAGACTCTGTGGCTGGCCAACGCAGCCATAAGTGCGATTAAAGTCGAAGGTGGAGGGATCGAATGCCGAGACGGCCTGATCCGAAATATCTGCGCATATACGATCGCTTCATCGCCAAGCGGCGCGACCGGCCGCGACCCAGCGGCATCACGCACAAGCATCACATCCTGCCACGCAGCCTAGGAGGTGGTGACGAGCCAGAGAACCTAGTCGTCCTCAAGCTGGATGAGCACTATTTCGCGCACCTGCTACTCGCCAAGGGGTGTGGCGGCATGCAGTGGGTTCCGGTGATCCGGCTCGCCTCGCTGTTCGTCGGCTTCGAGTACTCCCGTATCCGGCGCCTGTTTATGCTCCATCAGAACGAGGCCAGTTTCGCACTGTCTGGTGCGAACAATCCAACCGCTGACCTGACGACCTACGACTACGTGCATGAGGCCGGCATCACGCGGCGCTGCACGCGGCATGAACTCGTAGTCGAATTCGGTCTGATGCCTTCCGATATGTCAGGCATTCACAGCCCGAGCAGCCCCGGCAAGAGCCGCAAAGGATGGACCACGCGGGAGAAGTTTGAGGCGCTCGGCTTCTACTGGGGTAAGGCCGGCGGCGAGTATCACCCTGCGTTCGACCCCGTGATTTACGATTGGGTCCATGAGAGCGGTGCGACCGAACGGGCCACTCGGCAGCACATGATCCAGAAGTACAATCTGGAACCCAACTCGGTGTATTGCGTCCTGAGCGGCGGCCTAATCAAGACAGCAGGCGGATGGACCACGGCGGAGCGCGCCGCCCAGCCCGGATTCTTCTTTGGCCGGCGCAAGGGCGATAACCACCCGAACGCCGATCCCACCGTGCGGCATTGGCGGCACAAGGAAAGGGGCGACTTTGTGGGTACCGTCGGCGACCTGTTGGAAAAGCAGGGCCTCACGTCGAGTTCGGCCCGCAAGCTTGCGAACCGCGTCGTGAACGGCAAGATCAAGACGGTCGAGGGATGGTGGCTGGTCGAGCATTTCGGTCAGGATGGGCCGGATAAGTCAGCCTATAACTCCAAGCGCAGCGAAATTATCACTCTGAAGCGGGTCAGCGGCGAAACGGTCACTGGCACGCGCGGCGAGCTGATGAAGAAGCTGCGGATCAGCCCGGCTATGATGAACCTGCTCTGCGCCGGGACCGTGGCAAGCGCCTCGGGCTGGACGCTGCCCGACACTGATCCGATGCGCACGCGCGGCACGGGGCGGCCGCGGGCACCGAAGAAGGTGAGTCCCTACACCAAGGTAGCGCGCCGGCCGGATGGGCGGTCGGAAAAGCAGGCCGCGCGGGATGAGCGCGTCAGGGGCACAAAGCGCAGCCCAACCGCGTGTCAGGCCATCACCGCCGGGACACAGGCGGCGGCTGATCGGAAGCGGGCCGAACGCTATGCATCCATGTCACCCGCCGAGATCGAGCGCGCTGAACGATTCCGCATGTATGGGGTGAAGGCACGAGCGAGAAAGAAGGCGCAAGGTACGCTCGCGCTCTGAAGACAAACCAGCCTTCGGCCGGCATCCCTGTGAACGAAAATTCGGTTCCGCGACGGGCGCTCCCTAAATACCCGCATGCCCGAGCTTATCCCGTCCCCAAGCTGCCCGCATCCTCGACGATCGTGGGCGTCCGGCTCCGTCGGAAGCGAGACCGCGTCCACAGCGGCGCGCCACCGCTCGACTTCGGGGAAGGTGCTATGGACCGCCTGCTTGAGCGGCAGCGCGGCGGCGTTGGCGCGGCGCCGGTCCTTGGTGCGCAGCGTGCGGATGAACTGGACGCGCGTCGGTCGCGCCGGAAACAGTTCCGGCACGTCGGACAAGAATGGGCGCAGGGCGAAATCGCTGCCAACATGCTGCCAACGAGCCAACGCCGTAATGGGCCAGAGACGAATTTTTTAAGGTTTCTCTAGGCTGGCGTCCCGTACGGGATTCGAACCCGTGTTACCAACGTGAAAGGCTGGTGTCCTAGGCCTCTAGACGAACGGGACGAAGGATGGTGCCCAGGGGCGGAATCGAACCACCGACACTGCGATTTTCAGTCGCATGCTCTACC
>DATFDN010000235.1:0-6601 GCA_035252035.1 Acetobacteraceae bacterium
AGGCGCAGCCGCTCAAGCTGCGTGCGCCAAGCCGCGACCGCGGCATTCTGCTCGGCGAGGGCCGTCTTGAGCCGGGTCAGCGCCCGATCCAGATGCTCGGCGGGAGGGGTCCGATTATGAGTCGGAAACGGAATGATCTCAGCCATGCCGCGCTCGGTCATGAGGAAGGGTCCAGGAGTTTGGAGATCGTTAACAAAGCATGAGGAACGCTAAAAATCTAGATGAATCTCATTTCTGCTAGCCTCTGTGTCACGGCCGTGTGATGGATCTAGGGTTCGAGGTTCTGGCCGTCTTGGTTCTGATCGGGGTGAACGGACTGTTCTCGATGAGCGAGCTTGCCCTGGTCTCGGCGCGGCGGGCCAGGCTCGCGGTCCTTGCACGCAAGGGTCTCGCGGGCGCCGCCGCGGCGCGGCGATTGATCGACGATCCGCAGACCTTTCTGCCCACGGTGCAGGTGGGCGTGACCCTGGTCAGCGTCTTCACCGGCGTCCTTGGCGGCGCCCGGATCGCCGAGCGGCTTGCCGTCGCGCTGACCCGCATCCCGTTGGTGGCGCCCGTCGCCGAGACGCTGGCCATCGCGATCGTCGTCGTCATGACGACCTATCTGACCCTGGTCCTGGGCGAGCTCGTGCCGAAGCAGCTCGCCCTGCGGCGCCCGGAGCATGTGGCGGCGCGCGTCGCGCGGCCGATCGCCTGGATGGCCCGCGCCACCGCGCCGGTCGTTTGGCTGCTCGGCCAGTCCACCGCGCTCATGCTGCGCCTGTTCGGCCTCTCGCGCGCGGCGCGGGAGACCGTCACCGAGGAGGAGCTGAAGGCGCTGCTGGCCGAGGGGGCGCGCGCGGGCGTGCTGGAGGCCGAGGAGCGCGACATGATTGAGCGTGTCCTGCGCCTGGCCGACAAGCCGGTGCGGGCGATCATGACCCCGCGCACCGAGCTGGCCTGGATCGATCGCACCGATCCGCCGCGCGAGATCGCCCAGACGTTGCGGGCCGCCCCGCATTCGCGCTTCGTGGTCTGTGACGGCTCCGTGGACAATGTCGTGGGCGTGGTGCAGGCGAAGGACATCCTGGACCGCATCCTCGCCGGCGGCGAGTTGTCGGTGGCCGCCGCCCTGCGCCAGCCGGTGGTGCTGCCCGACACCGTCACTGCGCTCGATGCGCTCGAACGGCTGCGCGGCGACGCGCTGGGCATGGCGCTCATCATGGACGAGTACGGCAGCTTCGAGGGCGTGGTGACGGCGGTCGATGTGCTGCTGGCGATCGTGGGCGATCCAACGGACGCCGCCGCGCAGCCCGCCGGTCCGGCAGCCACGGCGGGCGAGGTCGCATTGATGCTGGACGGGCTGATGCCGGTCGATGAGGCGAAGGCGAGGCTCGGGCTGCCGGATCTGCCCGGCGAGGGCAGCTATCACACGCTTGCCGGCCTGCTGCTCGCCTTGCTGCGCCGGGTGCCCCGCGCCGGAGACCGCATCGTGTTCGACGGCTGGCGCTTCGAGGTGCTGGAGATGGATGGCCGCAGGGTTGCCCGCGTCCGCGCGACCCGCGATGCTCCGGCCATCCCGATCCCCCAGAACGCCGATTGAATTCGGTTCCGCGCGCTGCACCAGAATGTGAAGCCAGCGCGGGCGTGAAACCTGGCTTCCGGACGAGCGCGAAGCCTTGTTCGTACGGCTAAGGTGCTTGTTTGCGTGAGGGATTGAGAGCATTTGACGGGGATGCAAATCCTATTCGCGACAAGCGAAATCGCCGACTTCACCAAGTCTGGCGGCTTGGGGGAGGTCGCCGCCGGCCTGCCGCGCGCCTTGCGCCGCCTGGGCGCGGATGTGCGCATCCTCATGCCTGGATATCCGGCCGTCCTGGCCAAGTCGCCGGAGATCAGGCTGATCGGAACCCTTCCCGGTCGTTCCGCGATCCCACCCTGCCGCCTCGGCCAGATCCGCACGGCGGACGGCCTGATTATCTATGTGCTGCTCGCCCCCTCGCTCTACCAGCGGCGCGGCACCGCGTACGCGCGCCCCGGCGGCACCGATTTCCCCGACAACGATTTGCGCATGGGCCGGCTGTCGCTCGCCGCCGCCGAGATCGCGCGCGGGCGGGGCGGGTTGGACTGGCGGCCCGACCTTTTGCACGTCAACGACTGGCCCGGCGCGCTCGCCCCGGCCTATCTGCGGTGGGAGAACGCATCCCTCCCGACCCTGCTCTCGGTCCATAATCTTGCTCACCAGGGCATATTCAGCGCGGATCACCGGCACGGGCTGGGCATCCCCGAATGGGCCTTCGCCATCGACGGGGTGGAGTTCCACGGCCAAATCTCGTTCCTGAAGGCGGGCCTCTACTACGCCGATCATGTCTGCGCGGTCAGCCCGACCTATGCGCGCGAGATCACCACGGAAGCGCACGGCAACGGCCTGCATGGGTTGACCCAGGGGCTCGCGGGGCGCGGCCAGCTCAGCGGCATCGTCAACGGAATCGATGAGCGGCTTTGGAATCCCGAAACCGACCCGTATCTCGCAATCCATTTCGGACCCGACAGCACGATGCGCAAACGAGCGGTCGCTGATCTGGTGCGCACCGGCCTGTGCCTCGCGCCATCCGATGGGCCGTTCTTCGGCGTCGTCTCGCGCTTGGTGCATCAGAAGGGCCTCGACCTGGTGGCCGAGGTCGCGCCGGAGATCGTGCGCGACGGCGGACAGATCGCCATGCTGGGCCTGGGCGAGCCGCAGACGGAGCTGCTGCTGAACCGGCTCTCGCGCCGCTACCGCGACCATATCGGCGTGCTCGTCGGCTTCAACGAGGCGATGGCGCACAGCATCCTCGCGGCCAGCGACTTCCTGCTGATGCCCTCGCGCTTCGAGCCATGCGGGCTGACGCAGATGCAGGCCCAGCGCCTGGGCACGCTGCCGATCGCGCACGCGACCGGCGGCTTGGCCGACACCGTCGAGGACGGCGCGACCGGCTTCCTGTTCGACGCTCTTTCGCCCGAGGCGCTGCTGGCGGCTTGCCGCCGGGCCTTCGCGGTGTTCCGCGAGCCGGACCGCTTGATCGCGATGCGCCAGGCCGCGATGGCCCGGCATTTCGGTTGGGAGCGCGCGGCGCGGGAGTACTTGGCCCTCTATTCCCGCCTGTCGGGCCAGCCTATTCCCGCGCCGTTACCCGAACCCGCGCCTGAGGAGGCGCGCGAGGAGACGATCCCGGTGCCGGTCGGGGCGGAGCCCGCGTTGCAGGCGGCATGACGTTGTCAGGGAGCAGCGCGAACGGAATTGGGTAAATCGTAACCGGTGTCGTCATCGCCTGCGGCTACGCTAGAGCAGGATGCGTTCAGGTGGCATCGGGGAAGCGGCCGTCATTGCGAGCGCAGCGAAGCGATCCAGTGGTTCGCAAGGCTGGGTTGCTTCGTCGCTTCGCTCCTCGGAATGAGGGGATTTATGGTTCTACCCGATCTCATCCTGCTCTAGCATTCCGGTCTGTTGACTCCCGTTCCGCGTGCCAGCCACCTGCAAGGCAGGCGATGGGTCGAGGAACAGGCGCTTTTCTGGCTCCGACCAAGGAACAGCCGCCTCGGTGTCCCGGCCAGTGGGACAAGAGCTAGGTGTCGCCCAGCAGGGCAGGGTGCGAGGCGTGGTGGATATAGCGCATGGGAACACTTGAACCAAAGTTCATAACAATGGGCAGCTTAGCTCCGCTCTATGAGGTAGCGGCTCAGACATTTGGCGCTGATTTTTTGCAAACAACCGAGAAAGTGGACGAAGACACCAGAATCCTGGCAGCACAAGAACCCTCCACAGGGGGCATTATAGGATTTGTCACGGCCAGAAAGCTCGGCAAGAAGATGGTAAGCTCAATACTAAAGACGAAGGAGCCATTCACAGGCCCACATGATATCACGGTATGTGACGACGTGGGAGCTGTCGGCGTAATTCAGAGCATTGCTGTTGATCCAGAGTTTCAGGGTAGAGGCATAGGAACTAAGTTGCTGGCTCAATCCGAGAAAATTATTTCTGCCGAGGCTTGCTCTGTCGCCATTGTGCCAGCGTGGAAATATGACGACACCGTGAACATACATGGTATATTGAGTAAAGCAGGGTACAAGGAGTGGATTGAAATTAAACAATACTGGAAAGAGGATTGTGACAAGAGTGCATTTGTCTGCCCGCAGCGCACAGTGGGTTGTATGTGCTCTGTAGTGTTCTATAGAAAAACTCTTCTCAAGCGTGGTCTTCCCGAAAGGACTTCTTAGAGCCGGATGCGTTTAGGTGGCATCGGGGAAGCGGCCGTCATTGCGAGCGCAGCGAAGCAATCCAGTGGTTCGGATGGCTGGATTGCTTCGTCGCTTCGCTCCTCGCAATGACGGGCTTCATGGTTCTACCTGATCTCATCTCGCTCCAGACCTCCTCTCCACCCTCGGGACGGAGAGGGGGCCGCGGGGCTACGTGATCTCCCGCCCCATCGCCATCTCGTAAACCCGCAGCACCGAACTTGAATCTCCGCTGCCCATCCCATGCGCGCGCGCCATGCGCATCAGGTTCATCACCTGCGGCGCGATCATCCCCGGCAGGCCCACCTCGTCGGCCATTTCCAGCGCGAGCCGCAGATCCTTGTGCGCGAGGTCGAGGGCGAAGCCGGGCTTGAAGTCGCGGGCGAACGCCTTCTGGCCGAGGCCCCGGAACGCGTCGGAGTTGCCGGAGGCGTTGCAGATCACGTCGTACAGCTTGCGGGAGTCGATCCCGGCCAGCAGGCCGAGCATCATCGCCTCGGCCGCGGCGGCGGCGTTGCAGAAGGCGAGCATGTTGTTGCACAGCTTGGCGACCGAGCCCATGCCGATCTCGCCGACATGGATCACCTCCTTGCTGAAGGATTTCAGCAGCGGCAGTTGCGCGTCGAACACCGCGCGGTCGCCGCCCACCATGATGGCGATGGTCCCGTCCGTCGCGCGCGGCACCCCGCCCGAGACGGGCGCCTCCAGCATCCCGATCTTCTTGGCTTCCATGCCCACATACACGCGTTTCGCCGTGGCGGGCGAGTTGGTCGAGAGATCGATCAGGACGGTGCCAGGCCGCGCGCTCTCGGCGATGCCGCCGGCGCCCAGGGCGACTTCCTCGACATGGCGCGGCATCGGCAGCGACGTGAACACCACATCCGATTCTGCCGCGACTTCCGACACCGCGTTGCCTGCCGCGGCACCCAGGGCGGTGCAGGCGGCCATGGCGTCGGGGTTGAGATCGAAGACCGTGACCTGGTGATTGGTGTTGCGGATGATGTTGCGACACATGGGGCCGCCCATGTTGCCGACGCCGATGAACCCGACCTTCATGCGCGCTCTCCCCTCCCGCCATGGCGCACATTGCCGCTTTGCGCCGGAATGCCCGTCTGCTCCCAGCACACGCGCGCGAACGCCGCCACACCAGCGCGGATCTGTTCGTGGCTCGGCAGCGCGAAACAGAGTCGCAGATGCGATGCGGCGCGGTCCGGATCGCAGGCCCATTCGGGGCCGGGATTGAACGCGATCCCGGCGTCGGCGGCGGGCTTGACCAGTGTGCGCACATCCACCGCGTCCGGCAGCTTCATCCACAGGAAGATGCCGCCGCGCGGGCGCCAGGTCTCGATCGCGGCGCCGAACTCGCGCGCCAGCGCCTCCTGCATCGTGTGCAGCTTCCCGGCGAGCCCGGCGCTCAGCTCTTGCACATGGGCGTCGAAACGGCGCGTGAAGTATTCGGCGACAACCATCTGGTCCAAGGCCCCGGTGCCACCATCGGCCTTCATCGCGACCAGGCGCGACAGCACTGGCCATTGCGCGATGGCGTAGCCGACGCGCAGCGCCGGGGCGAGGCTCTTGGAGAACGAGCCAATGTGGACCACCTGCGCCGGGTCGAGCGCATAGAGCGCCGGGGGCGCCTCCACGCCAGCCCAGAGGAGGTCCGCGTAGCACTCGTCCTCGAACACCACGACGCCGTGCGCGCGCGCGAGCCGCAGCAGGGCTTCGCGCCGGTCGAGCGGCAGGACCGACCCGGTCGGGTTCTGGATCGTGGGGATGGTGTAGATGTATTTGGGCGACACGCCCTTGCGCCTGAGATCGCCGAGGATGGCCTCCAAGGCGTCGAGCCGGATGCCGTCCTCGTCGAGCGGCATTCCGACGATCGTCACGCCCGCTTTCCGCAGCTTGTTGATGGCGCCCGCGTAGGAGAACTCCTCCACCAGCACCGTATCGCCGGGCGCGAGCAGCAGACTGTTGATCAGATCGATCCCCTGGCCTGATCCCGACGTGATGAGCACGTCCTCCGCGCCGCAGGCGATTCCGCGATGCGCGGCGGATTTGGCGGCGACGAACTCGCGCAGACGGACGTAACCCTGGGGGCCGTGCGCGAGATTGTACATTGCGAGACTCGCGCCCTCGCGCCGCAGCACCGATGCCGCCGCCTCGATCAGGCCATCAACCGGAATCAGCGCCGGGTCGTTGTGTCCGCCAATGAAGTTATAGGGCGGGAAGCCCGTGAAGCGCGGCGCCGCCTCCGGCACGCCCTTGGCGAAGCGCCGCTCGATCGCAAACCCAGACTCGTCCATCGCCCCCTCCCGCTTGCCGCCCCATGCTGCGCAGCCTGCGGGGC
>DATFDN010000236.1:0-2830 GCA_035252035.1 Acetobacteraceae bacterium
GGCGGAGGCCGCCGCCGTGCGCGCGAAACGGCGGCGGAGGCCGCCGCCGTGCGCGCGAAACGGCGCACGTCGTCGGGGTTGTTGGCCCGGCGCTCGATCAGCGATATGGCGCCCGAGACCGCTTGCAGCACGTTGTTGAAGTCGTGCGCGACCCCGCCGGCGAGCTGGCCCAGCGCCTGCATCTTCTGTGCCTGCGCGGCCTCCTGCTGCGCCGCCTCGCGCGCCGCCACTTCGTCGCGCACGCGCTGTTCGAGCGTCTGGCGCAACGCATCAAGGCGGTTCTGGGCCGCCCGGCGCTCTGTCACGTCCAGCATCGCGGTGAGCGCGCCAATGATCTGCCCGTCGCGGTCGCGCAGCGGCACCGCGCTGAGCAGCAGCGAGACCCGGTCGCCGGTGCCGCGCACCATGCTGACTTCCATGTCCCGGACCGCCTCGCCGCGCAGGGCGCGGGCGGAGGCGCGCTCGGCCGCCGGGATGGACGAGCCGTCCACCGCCCGCACATCGAGATCGGGGGATTCGACCGTCAGACGCTTCAGCTCCTCGGCCGAGCGCGCCAACATGGCGCAGACCGCGCGGTTGACGAACCCCCACCGCCCGTCGGGACCGAAGACGATCAGGCCGCACGGCACCATCTCGATCAGCCGCGCCGAGCGCAGCTCCGCCTCGCCCGCGCTGTCCTCCGCGGCACGCCGGCGGCGCACCATCTCGCCCAGCACCCGCGCAACGTCGTCGGCCTCACGAAGGCCCGGCTCGTGCGCCAGCACCACGTCGGAGCCGTCGAGCGCCGCGGCGAGCCGCGCCAGGCTGCTCACCGGACCCGCCAGCCGGCGCGCGACCACGAGGGCCAGCCCCAGCGAGAGAATCAGCGCCACCCCGCCCGCCAGCAGCATTTCCCGCACGCTGGCGTACAGCGGCGCGAAGAGCTGCGCGCGGGGAATCGCGACGCCGGCACCCCAGCCGAAGCGGGGAATACGCGCGTACACGGCCAAGGCTTCGGTGCCATTGGGAGGGAGGTCGATATCGGCGGTTCCCTCGCTGGCGCCGGAGGCCAGGAACATCCGGGCCTCGTGGCTCGCCGAGCGCCCCACGGCCTCCTCTAGATGGGGGAAACGGGCGACCACGGTCGCGGCCGCGTCCATGACGGCGACGGTGCAGCCGTCGGGCAGATCCTGGTCCTCGATAATCTCCTGCAAGCGGCTCAAGGGCAGATGAAGCGCGAGATCGTAGGCGACATCCCCGCCGCGCATGACGGGGACATCGATCGAGACGGCCGGCCCGCCGGTGCCAACCGCCACGACCGCGTCCGCGACGATCGGTGCCCGCGTCCGGAAGATCTGCGCGCTGATGCCGGGGCGGCTGCGCCGCGCCATGGGTGGCCCCAGCATGGCCCCGTCCCTGATCGGCGCGCCGCCGTCCCGGAACAGAGCGCGGCCGGTCGCGTCGAAGACGAACAGCTTGCCGCCCGGCACCACTTCGGACAGGAAGACCCGCGCCAGCGCCGCGAAACCCGAGAAGTCGCCTTCCTGCAACGCCGGGGCGGCCGCGAGGGTTTGCAGCGCCAGGACGTGACGGCTAAGCTCCTGGTCCGTCTGCCGCGCGATCGTCCGCGCGACCGCGGCGGTTCGATCGACGAGGGCGGAGCGCTCGGCGACGAAGCCGCGCGTGACGTGAAACAGCCCGTAGCTGGCCAGCGGCACCGTCGCGGCAAGCACCAGCAGCACCAGCCACGCCCTGAATGAGAGTGACCACCGACCCCCGAAGCGCATCGAGGTTGCCCGCCCATAGGAGAACCGGCCGAGCCGAAGCCCCGCCATCCGGACAGTCTGCTCGGGCAGGACGACCTCCTTACCACTGCCGGCTGTTCGCGTATCCGTGAGTAGACACCGCTTTGGCCCGCGAGGTCAACGCGCAATTTCACGATGATATCGCGCGAAGCCATCGGCCAGCGCGCGCTCGGCGCTGGCCGCGATGTCGCGCAAGACCTCGGCCGCGGGCCGCACCGCCCGGATCATGCCCAGGCCCTGGCCCGCGAAGCCTGGCCAGATGTCGGCCCGCCCGGCGGCCACCGCCGCCGCCGTGACCGGGTGCGCGACAGCGCTCTGCCAGGGCATGGGCAGCGGCTCCAGGCCGGCTTCGGCGTAGGCGGCGGCCCAGCGGTTGCGGACCATGCGCGCCGGCTTGCCGGTGACGGCGCGGGAGACGACGGTGCTCTGATCGTCCCCGGCGAGCAGGGCCTGCTTCTGGCACTCGGCCAGCCCCGATTCGTGGGTCGCGAGGAAGGCGGTGCCGATCCACGCCCCTTCCGCCCCCAGCATCAGCGCGGCGGCGACGCCCCGCCCGTCGGCAATGCCGCCGGCGCCCAGCACCGGGACGCGCCCCGCGACCGCATCCACCACCTGCGGGATCAGCGCCATCGTACCGACCGAGGCGTTGTGCCCGCCCCCGTCGTGGCCCTGCGCCACGATGATATCGACGCCGGCCTCCAGCACCTGGCGCGCGTGGCGGGTGGCGCCCACCACCGCGATGACAGCGGTGCCGTTCGCCTTCAGCCGCTCCATCCACGGCGCCGGGCTGCCGAGCCCGGCGGCGTAGACCGGCACCCGCTCCTCGATCACAACCTCCATTTGCGCGGCGAAGAATTCGGCGCTGAGCGGCGCCGGGCCGTCCGGCTTCGAAGGGTCTCGTCCGGCCGCTTCGGCGAGCGCTTCGGGCGAGAGCGCGGGCAGGTTCTCGCGCGCCATGAACGCGGCGGCGAGGCGCCGGTGCTCGGGCAGCAGGTCGGCGGGCGAGATCCCGGTGTTGGCGGCGGCCGCGCCGCGCCGGACCGAGG
>DATFDN010000237.1:0-16553 GCA_035252035.1 Acetobacteraceae bacterium
CCCTCGGCGCGGGCCTGCGCGGCCACGCGCTGACGCTCCGATTGCATCCGCGCGAGGATCGCCTCGGTGTTCTCGCGCGGCAGGTCGGCGCGGCGGATGCGCACGTCCTCCACGGTGACGCCGAAGCCGCGCATCTCGTCATCCACCTGCTTGCGGATGCTGGCCATGATGCGATCGCGGTCGGCCGAGAGCACGTCGGGCAGCGAGCGCGTTCCCAGAACCCGGCGAATGGCGGAGGAAACGATGGCGTTCAGCCGCCCGCTGATGGCTTCCTCCGACGCGCCGGCCGCCTGGTAGAAGCGCAGCGCGTCGCTGATGCGGTACATCGTGAAGCTATCCACGATCAGCCGCCGCTGATCGCCCAGGATCACCTCCTCGCCGGGGGTGCGCACCCACAAGAGGCGCCGGTCGAAGCCGATCACGCTCTGCACAAAGGGAATGCGCGCGTGCAGGCCGGGGTCGGACACCACCCGCACCGGCTTGCCGAATTCCGTGACCAGCGCCTGCTCGGTCTGCGCGACGGTGAACAACGTTGCCAGCACCAGCACAACCGCCACGATCAGCGCCGCGAGGCCGGCGATCGCCGGGCGCTTCATGGGGTCGCCCCCGGCTGGCCCTGGACCGCCTCGGCGCTGATAGCGGGCGGCTGCGCGGTGGGCGGGGGAGGGGCGGGCGCGTTGCCGCCGGGCTCGTTCGACAGCGGCAGGAAGGGCAGCACGCCGCGCATCCTATCGTCCAGCACGACGCTCTGCGCATGGCTCAGCACGTCCTGCATCGTGTCGAGATAGAGCCGCTTCATGGTCACGTCCTTGGCCGCCTGATAGGCGGCGAGCACGCTCTGGAAGCGCCGCGCCTCGCCGCTGGCGCGCGCGACCGCCGCCTGCTTGTCGCCCTCGGCCAGGGCCACGATCCGCGACGCCTCGCCGCGCGCGCGGGGCACAATGTCGTTGCGATAGCCCTCGGCCTGGTTGCGCATCCGCTCGGCGTCGGTGTTGGCGCGCTGCACGTCGCGGAAGCTCTCCACCACGGCGGCGGGCGGATCGACCGCTTGCGGCAGCACTTGCACGATCTGCACGCCGGCGTGATAGCCGTCCAGGATTTGCTGGGTCTGGCGCATCACCTGATCGGCGATCTGCGCGCGCAGCGGACCCAGGGCCGGCTGGATCGGCGTGCGGCCCATCACCTCGCGCAGCACGCTCTCCGTCACCGCCTTGACGGTGACGCGGGGATCGCGCGTGTTGAATAGGTATGCGACCACGTTGTCGATGCGCCACAGCACGGCGATCTTCACATCGACGATGTTCTCGTCGCCGGTCAGCATCAGGCTTTCCTGCGCGATGTCGTGCCCGCCCTCGCGTCCCCCTGGCGCCTCGGCCGGCTCCTCGGTGCCAGGCTCGCCAGAGCGATAGCCGATCTCGATGCGGTTGACGCGGGTGACGGCGGGGGTCTCGGCCGTCTCGATCGGCCAGGGCAGGTGATAGTTGAGGCCGGGCGGGGTTAGCCGGTTGAAGGCGCCGAAGCGCAGCACCACGCCTTCCTGGTCGGGCTGCACGCGATAGAGGCCGCTGGCGAGCCACAAGGCCAGGGCCGCGATGCCGAGGAGGATGAGGCCGCGTCCGCCCGCGCGGGGCGCGCGTCCGCCGCCGCCAGGACCGCCCAGCGAGCCGAGCAGGCGCCTTGCCCGCTCCTGCGCCTCGGCGATGATCCGGTCCAGGTCGGGCATCGGCGGGACTGGTCCGCCAGGACCGCTGCCCCGTCCGCCTTGGCCGAACCGGTCCTCCGGACCGTCGCCCCAGGGGCCGTTGCCGTCCTGCTTCCCGTCAGGACCGCCGGGCCGCGATCCCCAAGGATTGGAACCATGATCGGATGCCATGCCGGGGAACTGGTCCTTTCGCGCCTCGCGGCGCGGTCAAAGCGTTTGCGCCGCCGCCGCCGCCGCGCCACATAGGCAGTGGGAGCCCGCAGCGGCTCACGGCTTCGTGCCGCCAGTTAGAGGGTTTTCACGACGATGAGCAAGGCACCCGGTCCACTTTCGCCAGAGGCGCTCCGCGAGACGCTGCGCGGCATCAAGGATCCCGGCACCGGCCGTGACATCGTCGCGGCGGGCCTGGTCGAAGGCTTGGAGGTGCGCGGCGGGCTCGTGCAGGTCACTCTCCTGACCGACCGCGCCCATGCCGCCGCCATGGAGCCGGTGCGCCGCCAGGTCGAGGCTGCCTTGTCCCGCCAGCCGGGGGTGGTGAACGCGACAGCGGTGCTGACGGCGCACAAGCAAGGCCCCGCCCCCGCCCGTCAGGCGCAAGGGGCGGCTGGCGGCAAGCCCGCGCTGCTGCTGCCCGACGTGAAGGCGATCGTTGCCGTCGCCTCCGGCAAGGGCGGTGTCGGCAAATCCACGGTCGCGGTGAACCTGGCTGTCGCGCTCGCCCGCCAAGGGCTGAGCGTCGGCCTGCTGGACGCCGATATCTACGGCCCGAGCCTGCCGCGCATGTTGGGCGTCGCACGCAAGCCCGAGGTGGAGGGCGAGCGGTTGCAGCCGATCATTGCCTGGGGGCTGCGCTGCATGTCGGTGGGCTTCCTGGTCGAGGAGGAGACGCCGATGATCTGGCGCGGTCCCATGGTGATGGGCGCGCTGGAGCAGATGATGGGCCAGGTCAACTGGGGCGCGCTCGACGTCATGATCGTGGACATGCCCCCCGGCACCGGCGACGCCCAGCTCACCATGGCGCAGCGCGTGGCGCTGACCGGGGCGGTGATCGTTTCCACGCCGCAGGACATCGCGCTGATCGACGCGCGGCGCGGCGTGCGCATGTTCGAGAAGGTGCGCGTGCCGGTGCTCGGGCTGGCGGAGAACATGAGCTTCTTCTGCTGCCCCAATTGCGGGCACCGGGCGGAGATCTTCGGCCATGGCGGCGCGCGGCTGGAGGCGCAGCGGCTCGGCACCGAGTTCCTGGGCGAGATCCCCCTGCTGCTCGATATCCGCGCCACCGCCGATGCCGGCACGCCGATCGTGGCGGCTTCGCCCGATAGCGCGGGCGCGCGGGCTTTCGCGGCGCTCGCCGGCCGGGTCTGGGGAAAGGTGGCGGGCACGGCGCAGGGGCGTGCGGCGGGGCCGCGCATTGTCGTCAGCTAGGCATTCCGAGGGAAGTTGCCTGATGACCCGTAACGGCCGCGCACGCGCGGCAAGCGACGCAGGAGGCCGCATGGCCGACGATCCTCTGGCCTCAGCGCCTCAACGCACCTCTGACCCCGCCTACGACATCGATTTCTGCGCATGGGCGACTGCCCAAGCCAAGCTTCTGCGCGCCGGCCGGTTGGCCGAGGCCGACATCGCCCACATCGCGGAGGAGATCGAGGACTTGGCCAAGCGTGACCGGCGCGAGCTGGCGAGCCGCATTCGGACGGTGATCGAGCACCAAATGAAGCTGGCGGCCTCTCCGGCAACCGAGCCGCACGCGGGCTGGAAGGCGACAATCAATCGGGAGCGCGTCGAGATCGGACGCTTGCTGGAGGACAGCCCGAGTCTACGGGCAGCTCTGCCGGATATCATCGCTCGCGAGGTGAGGACCGCGCGGCGACTTGTGGCACAGGACATGTCTCTGCGGGGGGAAGCGCCTATGGTCAGGCTGGATGCGCTTGTCTGTAGCGTGGACCAGGTGCTCGGCGATGTTGTGCTGTCGAGATGAGCTTGATCTCTGCACGGCGGCGGGGCATGTGGCGGGGCCGCGCATCGTCATTGGCTGATCGCGACACGAGCCCTCGATTGATACATGCTCTTGCGCGCAGGGGGCCGGCTTCCAAGATCGGGCTGTGATTCCCAACATCGCTGTAGGAGGGTTTCATGGCTCGGTTGCCTGTTCGCTTTGGTTTCGAATCGGGCTTTCCGGCCCCGTTGTCCGGCTTCGAGCCGTTCACGACGCTGCATCGCGAGATGAACCGGCTGTTCGACGACGCCCTGCGCGGATGGCCCAGCGCGCCCGCGAGCAGCGGCGGCGGTGGCGGTGGCGGTGGCGGCGTGATGGCGCCGCGCATGAATGTCAGCGAGACCGAGAACGAGATCCGCGTCGAGGCCGAATTGCCGGGCGTGTCCGAAAAGGATGTGAACATCGAACTAAGCGACGACCTGCTAACGATCCGTGGGGAGAAGCAGGCGCAGCGCGAGGACAAGAACCAGAACTATCACATTGTCGAACGCTCGTTCGGCAGCTTCGCCCGCTCCATCCGCCTGCCGTTCTCACCCCAGCCGGATCAGGTGAAGGCCGAGTTTGCCAACGGCGTGCTGCACATCGCGCTGCCGAAATCGGCCGCGCAGGACAAGGTGCATCGCATTCAGGTGCAACCATCCTCGGGCGGTGCGGCACAGGGCAGGACAATCCAGGCGCAAGGCGGCGCGGGGCAGGGTGGCTCCGGTGCTTCGCAGTCCGGGCAAGGCGCCCAGCAGTCCGGCGGGAAGACGGCCTAGGAGGGGAGGTTAACCCCCCCTCTCCTTAGGCTAGGGCATTTACGCCCTGCTCGCGGGCAGACTCAGCTCCCTCTCCGCCCCGAGGGGCGGAGAGGGAGTGAGGCTGCATCAATATCCGCTCCCCACGGCATTGTCGCCTGGCTGCCGGCGCGCGTGCAGCACAGCGCGGCCGCGACGCTCGCGCGGGCGAGGGCCGGTTCGAGCGGGTTGCCCCGATCCAATGCGGCTGCGAGCACGCCGGTGAAGCAGTCGCCCGCGCCAGTTGTGTCCACCGCGTTCACGGGATGCGCGGGAACCCGGATCAGTTCGCCGCGATGCGCCGCCTCGGCCCCCTGTTCACCCAAGGTGCGCACCACTGTCACCCCGAGCGCCGCGTGCAGGCCCACCGCATCGGGCGCGGAAGGCAGGGTGCCGGCGAGCCAAGCCGCCTCGACCGCGTTGACCACCAGCACGTCCACCGCGCGCAATGCGTCCGAATCCAGCGCCGCCGCGGGCGCCAGGTTGAGCACGATGCGGCTGCCGCGCGCGCGGGCGCGGCGGATCAAGGCCGCCGTTTCGGAACTCGGAACCTCCATCTGCGCGACCAACGTCGCGTCGGGACCGAGCAGGGCATCCTCGACCTGATCGGCCCGCGCGGCGAGGTTCGCGCCGGAGCCCACACCGATCGCGTTCCGCCCCGCCCGGTCCACGAAAATCGCCGCGCATCCCGTGGCGCGCTCCGATGCGGCGACGCGCGCGAGATCCACCCCCGCCTCTCGCAACAAGGCCAGCGCCGCCGTGGCAAGCGGGTCGCGGCCGGTCGCCCCAGCCAAGACGACCCGCGCACCGTCGCGCGCCGCGGCCAGCGCCTGGTTGGCACCCTTGCCGCCCGGCTCGACGCGGACATCAGGCCCAAGGACCGTCTCGCCCGCCGCCGGCAGGGCAGCGAGCGGGAAGATCAGATCGAGATTGATCGAACCGAAGACGACGATCATGCGCGCGCCCCGGTGGACGGAGGGGCGGATGGATCCAGCTCAGGCCTTCTTCTCGGCCATCGACTTCAGCTCGTCCATCGCCTCGGCGAAACGGCGGTTGAGCAGGTTCAGCGCCTCGGAGTTGGACCGCTGGATCAGGTCGCCCAGCTCCTGTAGGTTGGTGACGGCGCGCTGATAGCCCTGCTTGACCAGCTCGGCTTGCTTCGCCGCCTTGGCCTGCGGCGTTTCGGCGACGGTCAGCGCCTTCATGCCCTCCGACATCTCGCTCACGGCCTGCTGCATGATTTCCATGTGCCGCCGCGCCACGGCCTGGGCACCTTCGAGAGCCACGCGGTTGGCCGCGGTCAGCGCCTCGATGTTGCGCCGGCTTGCCTCGCCGAGCGCCTGCACATCGGGCATTGCCGGCAGCTTCATCTCCGACAGGAGGCGGCTGATGTCAAAGTCGGGGCGCTGGCCAGACGTGCCGGACTGGCCAGAGGCGCCGGGAGCGTCAGAGCTGCCGGACCTGGGTTGTTGGGCCATAACGTACTCTCCTCCTCGTTGGATGAACGACCATAGCCGGGCAGGTCCGGACGCACCACGCCCCGAACAACTTGTCCCGGACAAATCACGGAGGGGGGGCACATCACAGCGGGGGCGTTCCTGGAATCGGCCCCTCTGACCCTGACCCGCCCAGGACCGGTGGCGGGGGGGATTCCGGCGCGGGCGGCTCCGCTCCCGGCTCCGCTTCGCCCGCTCCGTCAGGCGCCCTGTCTCCCAGCCACTCGGCGAGGCGCCCGGCGCGCTGCAAGGCCGTGTCCAGCGCCGACATCGTGACCGACAAATCGTCCGTTTCGTCGGTCTGCCAGGCGCGCACGGCCCAAAGCCAGACCGCGTACAAGCCCTGGGCGCGCAACTCACCGCGCAACCCGGTGGCGGAGACGCCGGCGGCTTCGAGCAGCCAGCGCAGACTGCGCCGCGTGGCCTGATCGAGCAGCAGGGCCGTGCCGGGCTCGAACGGCAGGCGCCGAAGCAAGGCGAGCACTCCGGCGCGATGCTCTTGCAGCACGTCGAGGCGCTCCATGATGAGGTAGAACAGCCGGTCACGCACGCTGCCCTCGGTCGGCGTCTGCGCCAGGGCCGCCTGGTCGGCCATCCGCCCCAGCCGCAGCAGGATCGCCGCGCGTCCCGGAAAGCGCGCCCGCGCGCGCGCCAGGTCGAGCCCAGCGGAACGCGCCGCCTCGGCCACGCTCACCGTGCCCCAGCCATGCCGGCCGGCCAGCGCGAAGGCCGCGCGCACCAGGGCCTTGTCAAATTCGTCGTCGCTCATGGCCGAGCAGAATAAGCTGCCCCCGCGGAAAGACCAGGGTTGCGGAAGCCATCCGGGCGCGGTGCCGCGCGCGAAAATGCTGGCGCACGGCAGCGAAATGAGTTACCTTGACATTACAGCGTGTTCAGTGAAGTGGGCCGCCCGCACCGCGCAATGCCATACTCAACGAAGGTTCAGGACAGGCTGAACGGACACCGCGCGTCAGTCAACAAAACGGTTGGTTAAGGAATGCGCGTCCTATCGGTCTTCGGCACGCGCCCAGAGGCGATCAAGATGGCGCCGATCATCCGGCGGCTGTCGGAAACGCCGGGCGTCACACCGCTGGTCTGCGTGACCGCGCAGCACCGGCAGATGCTCGACCAGGTGCTCGATCTGTTCGCCATCCGCCCGGACCGCGACCTCGACCTGATGCGGGCCGGGCAGGGGCTCACGTACATCACCACCGCCGTGCTCGAACGGATCGGCGCGGTCTATGCGGAACTCGGCGCCGACCGCGTGCTCGTTCAGGGCGACACCACGACCACGTTCGCCGCCGCGCTCGCCGCCTTCTACGCCAAGGTGCCGGTGGCCCATGTCGAAGCGGGGCTGCGCACCGGCAATTGCCACTCCCCCTGGCCGGAGGAGATGAACCGGCGCCTGACCACCGGCCTCGCCGACCTCCATTTCCCGCCGACCGAGGAGGCGCGGCGCAACTTGCTGGCCGAGGGGGTGGACCCGGCGCGCATCACCGTGACCGGCAACACGGTCATCGACGCCCTGCTCGACGCCTTGGCCATCCTGGACAGCGATCCGGCGCGAGCCGCCGCGATCGAGCGGACGCTCCCGGCGCAGGCGCCGGGCAAGCGGCTGATCCTCGTCACCGGCCACCGACGGGAGAATTTCGCGGGCGGGCTGGAACGGGTCGCGGGCGGGCTGCTGCGGCTCGCTGAGCGGGGGGACGTGGAGATCGCCTATCCCGTCCACCTCAATCCCGAGGTGCAGCGCGTCGCGCAAGCGATCCTGGCGGCGCATCCGGCGATCCGGCTGATCCCGCCGCTCGATTACCTGCCCTTCGTCGCGCTGATGCGCCGCGCCGCCCTCATTATCACGGACTCGGGCGGCGTACAGGAGGAGGCGCCCTCGCTGGGCAAGCCTGTCCTCGTCACGCGCGACACCACCGAGCGTCCCGAGGCGGTGCGGGCCGGGACGGTCGCGCTGGTCGGCACCGATCCCGACACGCTGTTCGCGCACGCCTCGCGCCTGCTCGACGATCGCGACGCCTACGAGGCGATGAGCGTCGCGCACAATCCGTATGGCGACGGCCGCGCGGCCGGGCGCATCGTGGAGAGACTGCTTCATGCATAGCTTTGGGCGCATCGCCGTCGTCGGACTCGGCTATATCGGCCTGCCGACCGCTTCCATTTTCGCCGAGACGGGCATCGATGTCCTCGGCGTGGACGTGAACCCGCAGGTGGTGGCGACCATCAACGCGGGACGCCCGCATTTCGGCGAGCCCAACCTGGATGCGCTGGTCCGTCGCGTGGTGGAGGCCGGCAAGCTGCGCGCCGCCACGACGGTCGAGCCGGCCGACGCGTTCATCATCGCCGTGCCCACGCCGCTGCGCGGCCACGCCCCGCGTTCGGCCCCGGACCTTTCCTTCGCCGAAGATGCCGCGCGCGCGATCGCTCCAGTGCTGAAGCCGGGCAACCTGGTGGTCTTGGAGTCCACCGTGCCGGTCGGCACCACCGAGCACATCGCGGCGATCATGGCCGAGCGGCGCCCCGACCTCAGCTTTCCCCACCAACGCGGCGAGCTGGCCGATGTGCAGGTGGCGCACTGCCCGGAGCGCGTCCTCCCTGGCCGCATCCTGGAGGAGGTCGTCAACAACGCGCGCGTGATCGGCGGACTGACCCGCCGCTGCGGGCAGCGCGCGCTCACCCTGTACAAGATCGTGGTGCGCGGGGAGTGCCGGGTGACGAACGCGCGCACCGCCGAGCTGTCGAAGCTGACCGAGAATGCCTATCGCGACGTCAACATCGCCTTCGCCAACGAGCTGTCGCTGATCTGCGACAAGCTGCGCATCAATGTCTGGGATCTGATCGGGCTGGCCAACCTGCATCCGCGCGTGAACATCCTGAGTCCCGGCCCTGGCGTCGGCGGGCACTGCATCGCGGTCGATCCCTGGTTCATCGTCGCCACCAATCCCGAGGAGACGGCGCTGATCCGCACCGCCCGCCAGATCAACGACGCCAAGCCGGGGCACGTGGTGGCGAAAGTGCGCGAGCGCGCGGCGGCGCTGAAGCATCCAGTCATCGCCTGTCTCGGCCTGACTTACAAGAAGGACGTTGACGACCTGCGCGAGAGCCCAGCCGTCGGGATCGTGCGGCAGCTTGCCGAGGAGGACATCGGCGAGCTGCTCATCGTCGAGCCCTACATCAACCGCCTGCCTCCGGAGCTCGCCGATCGCGGCCTCGTCCTGCACGACTTCGACCAGGCACTGGAGCGCGCCAACCTCGTCCTGCTGCTGGTGGACCACATGACGTTCCAGCAAGTGGACCGCGACGTGCTGAAGGGCAAGTTCGTGATCGACACACGAGGGGTCTGGTAGCTCCGAACGCAAAGGCGAATGCCCACCGCCATGTCCGGAACCGTCGGTCTCAAGCGTCAAGTGCTGCGCGGCCTGGCGTGGGCCTCCGTCACCCGCGCCACCGGCCAGATGCTGAACTGGGTGATGACGCTCTGCGTGGTCCACCTCCTGCGCCCGTCGGATTACGGGCTGATGGCGATTACCATGGCGGTGACAGGCTTTCTCACCGCGATGAGCCATGTCGGCTTCAGCGACGCGCTGGTGCAGACCCGCGATCCGAGCGCCGATACCTCCAGGGAAGCATTCGGCCTGATCCTTCTGGTCAACGCGGCCTTCTTCGCGATCCTGTTCGCGCTGGCGCCGCTGCTCGCCGCCTTCTATCACGAGCCGCGCCTGACATCGCTGTTGCGCGTGGCCAGCGTGAGCCTGTTCCTGCTCGCCTTCGGCGCGCTGTCGCGTGCCACGCTGCAACGCGAATTGGCCCTGAAGCAGATGTCGATGCTCGACATGGTCGCCAACGTGCTGGGCGGGGCGGCAACGATCGTGCTCGCGTGGGACGGTTTCGGCGCCTGGTCGCTGCTCGCCGCGTACCTTGCGAGCGAGGCGATCCGCGCGATCGGCTTCTGCGTCCTCGCGCCGCATCGCCATTGGCCGGCCTGGCCGAGCCGGCGGCAGGCCGCCCTGCTCCACGCGGGCATGTACCGGACGCTCGAAAGCCTGCTCTGGTACGTCAGCACGCAGATCGATGTCTTCATCACCGGGCGGATGCTCGGCAGCTCCGCGCTTGGCGTCTACTCTCTGGCGCGCACCTTGGCCTCGCTGCCGATAGACAAGCTGGCCGTGGTGGCGAAGCCGATCGGCCTGCCAGCCTTCGCCCGCTTGCAGGACGACAAGGCGCAGGCACTGGCCTACCTGGCGAAATCGGTCCGCGTGCTCGCCTTCGTCTCACTCCCGGTGTTCGCGGGTCTTTCGGCCGTGGCCCCGGCCCTCGTGGCGGCGGTCCTGGGGCCGGCCTGGACCGGCGCCGCCGCGCCGCTCGCCATCCTCGCCCTCGGCATGAGCGTGCGTCCAGCCGGGCTGTTCATCGCGCCGTTCCTGATCGGCATGGGGTATTTCCGCGCCTCGATGGTCAACACGCTCGCCACGACGATCCTGTTCGGCGTGGCCTATGGCGCGGGGGCGCATTGGGGCCTCTACGGCGTCTGCGTGGGCGCCGCCATTGCCTATCCCGTGCAGTTCCTGTTCATGGTCCACCGGATCGCCGTCGTGCGGAAGGGATGCTTCCGTCTGCTGCTCCAGCCCCTGTTGGCTCCGGCGACAGCCTGCCTGCTCATGTATCTCGCCGTCCTCGCGGCGTCCTGGACACTCCCGGCGACACTGCCTGCGCGCGCGCGGCTCGCCCTGCTGGTCGGGACGGGGGGCGTCGCGTACGCGGGCGCCGCGCTCCTGCTCTGCCGCAGCCTGCTCTTGGAGATCGCCTCCATGGTCGGCCTCGATCGCCGCTTCGGGTCAGACATGCGGCCGGCGCGCGCGGCCGGATCATGAGCGAACGCGCCCCGGCCTCGGGGATCTCGCATTTGTTCGGGGTCGAGTACCGGCGCCTTCAGGAGCCGCCCGGTCCGCCGCGCCTCTACGTCGTTGTCGACTCCGAGGAGGAGTTCGGCTGGTCCGGCCCGTTTTCGCGCCATCAGACCGGCGTCTCCAACATCGCCGCCCAGGAGCGGGCGCAGTCGGTCCTCGAACGCTACGGCGTCCGCCCGATCTACCTGATCGACTACCCGGTGGCGACCCAACCCGAGGGTTACGAGCCGCTGCGCGCGATCCATGCGCGCGGTGCGTGCGAGATCGGCGCGCATCTGCACCCCTGGACGAATCCGCCCTTCATCGAGACGGTGAACGCGCGCAACTCCTTTCCCGGCAATCTGGAGCCTCGGATTGAGGAGGCCAAGCTTATCGCCCTCCTGGAGGCGATCAACCAGACCTTTGGCCTGCGGCCTCTCTTCTACAAGGCGGGGCGCTACGGCATCGGGCCGAACACGCTCCGCTTGGCCGCGCGGCAGGGCATCCGGGTCGATTTCAGCATCATGCCCGGCGTCGATCTGCGGGCGCAGGGTGGGCCGGATTTGCGCGGCCTGTGCGCCGGGACGTACGCGACGGACGCGCACCCAGTCCGCTCGGTGCCGATGACCCGCAGCCACACCGGTCCGCTCGCCGCCTGCGCGAGGGCGGTGAACCACGCCCTCGACATGGCGCCGGCGAAGGCGCTGCGCCTGCGCGGCGCGCTGTCGCGCGTCGGCCTGTTCCGGAGCGCGGCGCTGACGCCGGAGGGAGTGCCGGTCGCCGACCTGCTGCGGCTGGCGAGCAGCATGGTCCGGCGCGGGCATCGAACGCTGGTGATGCATTATCACAGCCCCTCGCTGGTGCCCGGCTGCACGCCCTACGCCCGCACGCCGCGGGACGTTGATGTGCTGTTGGCGCGGATCGACGCGGTCTGTGCCCATGTCCTGGCCCGGCTCGGTGGCAGGGCAGGGGATCCGCGCGATCTGCTGGCCGCCACGCCGGAGTTTTAACCGCGCATCATCCGGACCAATGACGCTCCCGCCCGCCGCGGCGGCGCAGTCTTCGCACGAGCACCGCTATCCAGTCGCTCAAGCGTTCAAGGTGAAACCATGCGCGAGACGCATTTCATCCCGTTCAGCCCGAACCCGCCCTGGTGCGGGCACGACCGGTTCCCGAAGGTCGGAATCCCCAAGACACCCAGTCCCGCACGCCCCAGGGACCGTTCGCCCTGGCGAACGCGAGGCGTCATGCTGTTCACGCTCGCGTTCTTTTCCCTCGCCGCCGCGTGTGGAGCGGGACTGGGGCGCCTCCCCCTCTTCTACCCATAGGGACGCGGCGGCCCGACCGAGCGCTACTTCAGGTGCTGGGCCAGGTGCTTGTTCATTTCGAACATCGTGACCTTGTCCTTGTTGCCGAACACCTTGCGAAGCTTGTCGTCCGCCAGGATCTCGCGGCGATCCTCCGGGTTTTGCAGGTTGTGCGAACGGATGTACTCCCACACCTTGCTCACCACCTCGCCCCGCGCCAGCGGCCCTTCCCCGACCACCGCGGCAAGCTCCTCCGAGGGCTTGAGCGGCTGCTGGAGCGCGTTGGCCTTGCCGCTCCCGGCGGTCTTTCCCGGTGCCTTCTTCTGAGCTGACTTCTTCTCCGGTGTCTTGGTCGGCATCGACTTTCTCCAGATTGCCTCAAGCTGCGATTCGTAACGCGATTCGAGCTATTTCTCCATGCTTTACTCGCCCGCTGGCCGGTACCACGCCGGCTTGCGCTTCTCCTGGAACGCGGTGGTGCCCTCGCGCGCCTCCCCGGTATGGCGCTGGGCCGCGCTCTCGTGGGCGAGAAGGCTCATGGAACGCTCGTCCAGCAGCAATCCGTTGGCGCCGAGGAAGGAACGCTTGGTCGCGGCGATCGCGCCGGGGGCACCAAGGAAGATGGCCTCGATCACCTCGCCGAGCCGCGCCTCCATGCGGTCGGGCGCGACGATCTCGTGGACCAAGCCGATGCGCTCGGCCTCCTTGGCATCGAACCTTTCCCCAGTGAGCGCGTAGCGGCGGGTGTGGCGCAGGCCCATGGCGTGGACCATGTGCGTGGAGATCGGCGTCGGCGCCACGCCCACGCGCACCTCGGTCAGCCCGAAGATGCTGTCCGGGGTGGCCAGGGCGACGTCGACGCAGCAGACCATGCCGCACCCGCCGCCGAAGCAGGCGCCGTGGATCAGGGCGATCGTGGGCTTGGGGAATTCGTTGAGGAGCCGCATGGCGCGCGTGGTCGCCATCGAGGCGGCGTAATTCTGCTCGGGTCCATACGCGGTGGCGCGCCGCAGCCAGTTGATGTCGGCGCCCGCCTGGAAATGCCGGCCAGCGCCACGCAGCACCAGGCAGCGCACCGCCGGGTCCGGGGCGAGGCGTTGCAGGCCGGCGATCAGCGCGGCCAGCAAATCCTCGTCATAGGCGTTGCCGAGCGCCGGACGGTTCAGGGTGGCGGTGGCGACGCCGCGCGGGTCGAGATCGAGCAGGACGGGTTCGGGCGGGATCGCGGTCATCATCTCACCCCGGCGCGGCTCGTCGCCGGATCGGCGTTGGCGCCGCGTCACGATCTATCATAACATGGAACGCTCGCATGGGCTCGCCTGGAGGGCAAGCGCGGCCGTACGCCGCAAGATGGGATTGACCCGCATGACGGCTTCCGCTTTCTCCCGTGCCGGCCCAGAGTGGCAACTCATGGCGCAGGTGAGACGGGTGCATGGGACGTGCGTGGCCCGCGGCGGCGCGGGCGTGCTGCTACTGGGGCCGGCCGGGGCGGGCAAGTCCGACCTAGCGCTGCGGCTCCTGTCCCGTGGCTTCAACTTGGTCGCCGACGACCAGGTGATGATCGAGGACGGCGTGGCCCGCGCGCCCCCGCCGCTGGCCGGAATGCTCGAGGTGCGCGGCTTGGGGATCGTGCGATTGCCATTCGTGACCACGGCGCGGCTCGCTCTGGCGGTCGAACTCGGCCGGTCCGAGCGCCTGCCGCACGCGCAAAATCATCCGGAGCTTGGCCTTCCCCTCGTGCGGGTGAGCCCCGATCTCGGCTCGGCGCCGGAGCGTGTGGCCATTGCGCTCGACTGCGCGCTCGGGATCGTGCCGCAGGTGGCCGGAGCATTCGCCCCATGACCGAGCCGGTACGCGTTGTTGTGGTGAGCGGCCTGTCCGGCGCCGGCAAGCTGTCGGTGCTGCGCGCACTGGAGGACATTGGCTTCGAGGCCGTGGACAACCCGCCCTTGACGATGCTGGGGGCCATGGTCGGGCAGGCGCAGCGCAGCCTGGCGGTCGGGGTGGACGCCCGCACCAGCGGCTTCGATCCAGGCGCCGTGGTGAACGCACTGAACGAGCTGCGCGCCGATCCGCGGCTGCGTCCCGAGCTGATCTATTGCTGGGCCGAGGAGGCGGTCCTGCTGCGCCGCTACTCCGAGACGCGGCGCCGCCATCCGCTGGCGCCGAGCGGGCGCGTCTCGGACGGCATCGCCGAGGAGCAGGCGTTGACCGCTCCCCTGCGGGAGGCGGCCGATCTCGTGCTCGACACCTCCGACCTGCCGCTTGCCGCGATGCGCGCCCTGATCGAGCGCCGCTACGGCGCCGCCAGCGCGGGCGAGGCGCCCCGGATGGCCATAGCCCTGCTCTCGTTCTCCTATGCCCACGGCCTGCCGCGCGACGCGGATCTGGTCTTCGATGCCCGGTTTTTGCGCAACCCGCATTACGACCCTATATTACAGCCGAAAACCGGGCTCGATGCGGACGTGGCCGCCTATGTCGAAGCCGATCCGGACTTCCCCGCCTACATGCGCATGATCGAGCAGCTGCTCGACCTGCTCTTGCCGAGATTTATCCAAGAGGGCAAAAAATATGTCACAATCGCGGTGGGATGCACCGGAGGGCGGCACCGCTCAGTGCGTATTGTAGAAAGACTGGCAAACCATCTCAGGGGCGCGGACGGCGATGCCGATGGGCGGTGGTGGTTGCATGTCGCGCATCGGGAACTGGCCCGGCTGGGCGCCAGCGGCGCTTTCCCACGCGCCGGGGCACAAGCGGGCCAGGGCGGAAACCCCATGTCTCGGAGCGAAGCGCCGCGCGCCTCGCTCATCTGAACTCGCAAAGGACATCATGAACTTGAACGCTCGGAAGGACGCGCGTCGCACGCCATGATCGGCATGGTCCTCGTCACCCATGGCCGCCTCGCGGAGGAGCTTCGCGCCGCGCTGGAGCATGTGGTGGGCGCGCAGCGGCACGTCGACACGGTCTGCATCGGGCCGGAAGACGACATGGAGAACCGGCGCGCCGAGATCGAACGGTGCATCGAGCATTGTGACACCGGCGATGGGGTCGTGCTGCTGACCGACATGTTCGGCGGCACCCCCTCGAACCTCGCCATCTCCATGATGGAGCGCAAGGGCGTGGAGGTGATCGCGGGCGTGAACCTGCCCATGCTGGTGAAGCTGGCCAAGGTGCGGTCGAACCAGCCCTTGGCCGACGCGGTGAACTGCGCCGAAGCGGCGGGACGGAAATACATCGCCGCCGCCTCGCACGTGCTGCATGGCTGCAAGGCCAACGGGTCCGGAGGCTCCTGATGAGCGCGGGCGGCCCTCGTTCACCGAGCGGGGCCGACCAAGCTGGCGGCAGCGCACCCGCCCTCAGCCGGATCGTGAGGATTCCGAACAAGCGGGGGCTGCACGCCCGCGCCGCGGCCAAGTTCGTGACCCTGGCCGAGCGTTTCGGCGCCGCGGTCGAGGTGCTGCGCAATGGGGAGAGCGTGTCGGCCCGCTCCATCATGGGACTGATGATGTTGGGCGCCGGCCAGGGCGCCGAGATCGAGCTGCGGGCCGAGGGCTTCGATGCGCGCGAGGCGCTGGATGCCTTGGTCGCGCTGGTCGATTCCGGCTTCAATGAACAAGGCTGAGCCGCCGCCGCCCCAGCACAAGCGCCTCTCCGCGCGGCTGCGCGTCTCCGAGCGGCCGGAGGCGGTGCTGTCTGGCATTCCCGCCTCCCCTGGCATCGCCATCGGCCAGGTCTTCACCGCATCCGAGCCCACGCCCGAGATCACCCGGTTTCACATCGACGCCGGGGCGTTGCCGGCGGAGATGGCCCGGCTCGACGCGGCGATCGCGAAGTCCCGCCGCCAGTTGCGCAAGCTCCAGGCCCGGCTTGCCGCGCTGCCGGAGGAGAGCCAGGCGGAGCTGGCGCCGCTGATCGAGGCGTATCTGCGGATGCTGAGCGACTCGCGGCTGCTGCGGGGCGCGCGCCGGCGCATGGGCGAAGGGCTGCGTTCGGCCGAAAGCGCGGTCGCCGAGGAGGCGGAAGTGATCGCCGGGGCGATGATGGCCCAGGCGACGCCCGGGATGGTGGCCGAGGATTGCGCGAGCCTGCAACGCCGCGCCGACGAGGTGCGGGAGATCGCGCGCCGGCTGGTGCGCAACCTGACGAACGCGCCGTTCCGCAGCTTCACCGGCCTGCCCGAAGGCGCGATCCTGGTTGCCGAGAACCTGCGCCCGGCCGACGCCGCGCTGCTCGATCCCGCGCGTCTCGCCGGGGTCGGGACCGCCGAGGGCGGCGCGGAGGGGCACACGGCCGTCATGCTGCGGGCACTTGGGGTGCCCGCCGTGCTGGGCGTGCCCGGCCTGACGCACGCGATCCGCCCCGGAGACATGGCCATCATCGA
>DATFDN010000238.1:0-2557 GCA_035252035.1 Acetobacteraceae bacterium
GGACTCGGCGCGCTGAAGCCGTTCGCGCCCGCGCCGGTGCCGGCCGTGGGCGAGGCGGGCCTGCGCTGGCGCATCGACTGGCCGGAGGCGTGCCCCTGGATTCTGGGCCGCACCATCCGCAATCTGCGTAATGGACCCAGCCCGGCTTGGCTGGTGGAGCGCCTGACCTCGATCGGCCTACGCCCGATCAACGCGCTGGTGGATATCACCAACTTCTTCACCGTCGATCTCGGCCGGCCGCTGCACGTCTTCGACGAGGACAAGGTGGCGGGCGGCGTGCTGGTGCTGCGCCGAGGCGCCGGGGAGACCTTCCGTGCCCTGAACGGCAAGGATTACACCCTCACGGCGGAGGATTGCGCCATCGCCGATGCCGCCGGCGCGCAATCGATGGCTGGCGTGGTCGGGGGCGAGGCCACCGGATGCGACGAGGCCACGCGGACGGTGTTCATCGAGTGCGCCCTGTTCGACCCGGTGCGGGTCGCGCTGACCGGACGGCGCCATCAGGTCGTCTCCGACGCGCGCCAGCGTTTCGAGCGCGGCATCGACCCGGCGCTGATGCCGGACGCGGTCGAGGCGGCGACGCGCATGATCCTCGATCTCTGCGGCGGAGAGCCGGGGCCTGTGGTCGCCGCCGGGCGGGAGCCGGACTGGCGGCGCGAGGCGACCATGCGTTTCGAGCGTCTCGCTGGGCTGGGCGGGGCCGACATCCCGGCTGACGAGGCGGTGGACGCGCTGGAGCGGCTGGGCTTCGGGGTGCGCGAGCGGGACGCGGCGCGCGTTACCGTCTCGGTTCCTTCCTGGCGCAACGACATCGCCGCCGGCGTGGCGCTAGAGCAGGGAGGAGAGCTTGATCCCGCCGCGGCGTCCCGTGCCGCCGAGGGGTGCGCGATCGTCGAACCGGAATGCGACCTGATCGAGGAGGTGCTGCGCCTGCGCGGCCTGGACGCGATCCCACCCGTGTCCCTGCCCCGCGCCGCGCCGGTGCCGCTGCCCACGCTGACGCCGCGCCAGACGCGCGCGGCGCTGGCGCGGCGCGTTCTCGCGGCGCAGGGGCTTACTGAGTGCGTCACGTTCAGCTTCATGGAAGCCGGGATCGCCGCGCTGTTCGGGGAGACGCCCAAGGCGCTTCGGCTCAGCAACCCGATTGCCGCCGATCTCGACCAGCTCCGCCCCACGCCAATCGCAACCCTGGCGCTGGCCGCGCAACGCAACGCCGCGCGCGGCTGGCCGGATGTGGGCTTATTCGAGATCGGGCCGGGCTTCGCCGCCGATGGACAGCGCCAAGTGGCGGCGGGGTTGCGCGCCGGAGCGACGCCGCGGAGCTGGATCGAGGCGGCGCGGCCGGTCGAGGCAATGGATGCCAAGGCCGACCTGTACGCCGCGCTGGAGGCGCTCGGGGTGCCGATGGCGGCGCTGACGGTGACGGCGGACGCGCCCGGCTTCTACCATCCCGGTCAATCCGGCGTGGTCCGGCAAGGCCCGCACACGATACTCGGCACGTTCGGCGCGCTGCACCCGGCCGTGCTGGGTGCGCTTGATCTCGGCCCAGCCTGCGCGTTCGAGCTGTTCCTGGACGCCGTGCCCGATCCCAAGCGGCGCAAGCGCGCCGCGCCCGACCTGCCGCCGTTCCAGCCGGTCCGCCGCGACTTCGCCTTCCTGGCCGATGCCAGCGTGCCCGCCGACGCGGTGCTGCGCGCGGCGCGGAGTGCCGATCGGACGCTGATAGTGGGTGTGTCGCTGTTCGATGTGTACGAGGGCGAGACGCTGCCTGCCGGGAAGAAGTCGCTGGCCATCGAGGTGACGTTCCAGCCGCGCGAGAGGACATTGACGGATGCGGAGATCGAAACGGCCGCAGCCAAGGTGGTCGCGGCCGTGACGAAGGCCACCGGGGCGAGTCTGCGGTAACGACCCTCTGCCCCTGGCTGGCGGCCCCTATACCGGTGCGCCTTGACCCTGACCCCCCGTCATGCCCGCGAAGGCGGGCATCCAGGCCCACATGCGCCGAGTTTCGTGCGGCTCGCCTGGATTCCCGCTTTCGCGGGAATGACGGCGTAAGGTCAATGTCTACGCCGGCTCATATGTCCGGCTCATATGTACGGACGCGCATTTCGGGCAGGTGCGGGCACAACAACGCTGACAGCGCGCCCGATCCAGCCTATCTCTGCGCCACTGCGCCCCGTGGCGCCGGCGCCACTTGAGCGAGTTCCATGACCGACACACCGATCGACCATATCCGCAATTTCGCGATCATCGCGCATATCGACCATGGCAAGTCCACCCTCGCCGACCGGCTGATCCAGGCCTGCGGGGCGCTGTCCGACCGCGAGATGACCAACCAGGTTCTCGACAACATGGAGCTGGAGCGCGAGCGGGGCATCACCATCAAGGCGCAGACCGTCCGCCTCGCCTATAAGGCGCGCGACGGACAGCTCTACGAGCTGAACCTGATGGACACCCCAGGCCATGTCGATTTCGCCTATGAGGTGAGCCGCAGCCTCGCCGCCTGCGAGGGCAGCTTGCTGGTGGTGGACGCGAGCCAGGGGGTGGAGGCGCAGAC
>DATFDN010000239.1:0-21820 GCA_035252035.1 Acetobacteraceae bacterium
CGCCTCACCCGCCGGCTCCCGCGCCCATGCCAGCCGCCCGTCCGGCTCCGCAGCCAGCGCCCGTGCCTGCCGTTCACGCTCCCCCGCCAGCGCCACCTCCTGCCGTTCACGCGGTCCCGTCTGCCGCGCATCCCGAACCCCCACAACACCCAGCGGCGCCACCCCCCGCACCGCACCCGGCTCCGCCCGCGCCCTCCCCGCATCCGGCGGCACCCCAGGGGAAGCGTCCCGGCCAGCCGTGAGGCATGGCACTCGTTTTGACTTCACGGCCGCCCTTGGAGCCCTTAACTTGGAGCCCGAGGGAGAATGATGGACAGGCTACCCCAGCGCCTCCTGGTCTGGCTGCTGGATGTGGTGCTGCTGGTGCCGGCCCTGCTGCTGGTGCTGGGGGAGCATGTGCTCTGGCAAGGCTCGCGCGCCGTGCTGCGCGCCCTCGCCGGGCTGCCGCTCGTCAAGGCGCTGCATCTCTGGCTTGGCCTGCTGCCGCCCAGCCTTGCCTTGCCGCTGTTCCTGATTCCCGAGGTGTTCAGCCATGCCTCGGAGTTCGGCACCGCGTTCCTGCTGGCCAAGGGCCATGTGGCCGCGGCGACGCTGCTGGTGGTGCTGGGCAAGGGCGTGGCGACGCTGTTCCTGGTCTGGATCTACCAGGCCTGCGAGCCGGCACTGCTGCGGGTGCGCTGGTTCGCCCGCGTCCACCACGCGGTGCTGCGGGCTCGCGCGGCGCTGCTCGCGAAGTTCGCTCCGGTCCGGCGGCTCATATTGATCCGGCTACGCCGGGTCAGGCGGGGCGGCGCGGTCGGGCGGCGGTTCCGCCGATGGCGCGTCCGCCTCGCCACGGGGCTTGAGATGGCCTGGCCGAAGCGATAGGCGCGACCACCAGCCGGGCGCACGGCGAGCCGCGCAGCTCCTACTCATCAATTGAGAGGCGACGAAGCAGTAGCAATGCGGTAGAAAGCGCATCCATTCACTTGTACGAAATGAAATAAAGTCTCGCTTCGCGAGGCGCCTTTGGATAACGATGCTCCCCAACAGGAACCGCAATTGGAAGCACTCACCTGACCATCGGTGGAGTTCCGTTGGAGCGAATGCGTGGCCAGATCGCGTCACCCTGATTCGGAGCCCCGTGCCCAAGATGTCAAGGCCGCGCACGCCCGGAGCCGTCGCGGCAATGGTTCCTGGCACGAACAGCCGATGCGCGCGGCGAGGCGGCCTGGCAGGACGTGCCCATCATGCCAGGCCGTGCCGCCACCGCTGGCTCGGTTCTGCCCACAATGCGGCCAAAATCTTGGTTCCGACATTGGCCCGGCGCTGCGCTCCGAGGCCGCCCGCGACGAGACCGAAAAGCGGCAACTGACGGTTGTATTCTGCGACCTGGTGGGGTCAAGCGAACTCGCGACCAGCATCGATCCGGAAGATTTCGCCGCATTGATCGGGCGCTTTCACACTTGCGTCTCTACAATTATGCGCCGGTTCGATGGGTTCCTAGCACAACCTCTGGGTGATGGCGCCCTCTTTCTGTTCGGATATCCGCAGACGAACGAAGATGACACGGAACGCGCCATCCGCGCTGGCCTCGCGACGATCGAGGCTGTGACGGCCATCACAGACCAAGACGGCCGCAGGCTGCATGTTCGGGTCGGCATTGCCACCGGAATCGCGGTCGTGGACAACACAGCGGACATAGATGGTGCGCGTAGGCCGAATGTGAGTGGCGAGGCGCCCAATCTGGCCGCCCGCCTGCAAGCTCTGGCGGCGCCCGACACTGTGCTGGTTGCCGACAATGTACGCCGCCTGGCTGGCGAGTTGTTCGTGTACCGCGATCTGGGAATGCAAACGCTCAAAGGGTGGAAGTCGCCCGTGCCGGTGGCCGAGGTGATGCGGCCAGCGGCCAATCCCAGCCGCTTCGACGCGAGGACCGGGCGCCGGCTCACGCCGCTGATCGGCCGCGCGCCGGAGGCCGAGCGGTTGCTGGCGCTGTGGCGGACAGCCCGGAATGGCGCGGGCCGGGTGGCGTTGGTCACTGGCGAGCCGGGAATCGGCAAGTCGCGGCTGGTGGCACAGCTTATCGCCGAAACCAAGCTGGACGCCCCAACGCGGCTGCGCTGGTTCTGTGTCGCCCACCAGCAGGGCACGGCACTGCATCCTTGCGTTCAGCAGTTCGAGTTCGCAAGCGGGATAGCCCCGGAGGATCCGCCCGAGGTCCGGGAGGCGAAGCTGAAACCCTTGCTGGAGGGCGCGTCGCCGGAAGATCTTGTCCTGCTCGCCAACCTGCTGATGCTGCCGTTCGACCGTCGCTCGCCGGTCCTACAGGCATCGCTACAGCAACGCCGCGAACGAACGCTCCGCGCCCTACTCAATGTGCAAACCCGGCTTTGCGCGCGGCGCCCGATCTTGGCCCTTTTCGAAGACGCGCATTGGTCGGACCCCACGAGCGCCGAGTACGTGGACTTGTTGGTTCGCCATATGGCGTCTCTGCCGATCCTGCTCGTCGTCACGGCACGACCCGAGTTCAAGCCGGACTGGATCAATGCCGACGTGGTCGAGCACATCGTGCTTCAGCCGCTCCGGCCGGACGAAGGCGCGGCGCTGGTCCGCAACGTGGCGGGTCCGGATGCTCTCGCCAAGGGCGTGGTCGAGGCGATCGTCTCGCGCTGCGACGGGGTGCCGCTATTCCTTGAGGAAATCACGACGAGCGTTCTGGAGGAGGCGAAACGCAGAGACGGGCAGGCCCAAGCGTCTTGCCTGCGCGGCAGCGCCCCTGCCGTGCCGCTCACGATCCATGCCTCGCTGATGGCGCGTCTCGATCGGCTCGGCCCGGCGCGCCACATCGCGGAGGCGGCAGCGGCGATCGGACGAGATTTCAGCATCGATTTGCTGCGCTACGTTCATCAAGGCGCGGACCATGTCCTGGATGCCGCGATCAGTCGCCTGATCGAGGCGGGCCTCGTGGTGCCGAGCGGTCCAACCGGCGAGGGCTCGTTTCGCTTCAAGCACGCTCTGATCCAGGACACCGCATACGGCATGATGCTCCGTAGCCGACGGCGAGCATTGCATGAGCGCATCGCCGCCGCACTGGAGGTTCATTTTCCCCAGACCGCAGCGGCGGAGCCGCAGCTTCTGGCGCACCACTACACCGAGGCGGGTCTGGCGGAGCAGGCAGTCGGCTGGTGGCTGCGCGCCGGCACCCAATCATTGCAACGGACCGCGACCGCCGAGGCGCTTGCGCAGCTCCGCCATGGCCTGGAGCTCTGCTCCTCCTTGCCCGACACTGAAGCGCGCCGGCGCCAGGAACTCGACCTGCAAATGCTGCTCGCGAAAGCCATCATGGCGACCGAGGGCCACGCCGCTCCCGCGTGCAGGGCCGCCGTCGCCCGCATCCGCGAGCTATGCACCGGCTTGGAGGCACCCGTTCAGTTGCTCTCCGTGCTGTTCGGCGAATGGCGCATTTCCCTGCTGCGCGCCGAGTTCGCCACCGCTCGGCGCCAAACGGACGAACTTCTGTCCGAGGCCAACAAGCGCAACGATCCCATGTGGGAGCTGCTGGCTTCCTACGCGGCTGGCTTCACATACTTCTGCCTAGGTTCGTTTGCCAGGGCGAACCGGTTTCTGACCCGTGGAATCGCGCTGTTCGAGCCGGATCGACGAGAGCAATACGCGAGTGTCACGATTGCCCATCCGGATGTCATGTTACACGCGTACCTAGCGTGGGAGCGTGCGTGCGTCGGTCGCATCGAAGAAGCCTGGGCGGCCTCCGACACGTCGGTCAAGGAGGCACGTGCTCTCGGACACTACTACACGCTCGCGCAAGCACTCGCCAGGCTGGCGCACATGCAGGCCGACATCGGAATGCCAGCAGACGGCCTAGCCACCGCAGATGAATTGCTAGCCTTGGCGCGTGAGCACGACATCGCCTTTTGCGAGGCGGTTGCAACGTTCTGCCGTGGCTGCTGCCTTGGCCGGCTCGGACAGGAGGATGATGGGCTGGCACTGATGCGGCGAGGCCTTCAGCTCTACCATATGAGCGGCACTCGGTTGCAATCGCAGATGTCCCTGCGCATCGAGGCGGAACTGCTGGGCCAGATCGGGAACGTGGCTGAAGGACTGGTCAAGATGGACGAAGCCTGGGATGCCGTCGCAAAATCCGGCGAGGGCTGGGATTTGGCCGAGCTGCACCGCACGCGAGGCGAGCTTCTTGCCAAGGCGCGCAACTTGGAGGCCGCCGAGATCGCCTTGAACAAGGCGCACGCGGTTGCCAGGAGCCAGGGGGCACTGCTGTTTGCACTCCGCGCGCGCGTCTCGCTCGCCGCGCTGCTTGCGGATCAGGGGCGCCGCTCCGAGGCCGTGCCCGCGCTGAGCGAGGCGATCGCGCCATTCGCGTCCGAACGCGCCACCCCGGACGTGGTGCGCGCGCAGCAATTGTTGACGGCACTCCAATGAGCCGGCCGGCATTCGATCCCGACAAGCTGCGGACCCAGGGACCACTCGAAGGCCGGATTCCGCCGTTGCGCGAGCATCTGCGCCCCCTGTTCGCCCTACTGCGCACGCTCCGCCCGATTTTGCACGTGCCGAACCAATCGCTTGTCGTGGTCACGCGCTATGACGACGTCGCCGAGGTGTTGACGAACGACTCCGCCTTCGGCGTGCCGTATGGGGCGAAGATCCGGGGGCTTGCCGGAAGGAATTTCCTGCTCGGCTTCGACAACGGCGGCCAGTATCGGCGCGATCGGGCATTGATGATGCGGGTTTTCCCGCTGTCCGATGTCTCCTCCCTCGCGAACTTCGCCGCGCAACGCGCGGAGCGGATCCTGATCGACAACCCAGCCGGGGTTGACGCGATGAAGGTGCTGGTGACACCGATCCTGGTTGATATGTGCCGAGACTACTTCGGCGTGCTGGTCGAGGATCCGGAGTTTCCACTTTGGGCGATGGCGGCCAGCGGATACCTGTTCGCACCTTATGGTGAAACCGCCGTGCAGCGCGCCCAGGGGGAGGCCGGCGCGCAGCGGCTATGCGCCGTGGTGGACCGCTCCATCGAGCACGCGCACCGCCGGACGGCCGACGGCCCTTCGAACGTCATTGAGCGGCTTGTCGCGCTGCGAACGGCGGACCGTGGGGAGCCAGACGACGCCACGATTCGCGCGCTGATCGTCACCATGATCGTCGCCCTCGTGCCCACCGGCACGCTCGCCGCTGGCAATATGCTGGAGATGCTGCTGCGACGGGCCGACATGATGGCGGTGGCGCAAGCGGCCGCTCACACCGACGACGACGATCTGCTCCGGCGCTGCCTGTTTGAAGTGCTGCGCTTCCTGCCCGCCAGTCCGGTCTGGCCGCGCGACTGCAAGGGCGATGGCGCGCGCGGCGCGTTCGTACTCGCGCCCGGCACGTGGCACGCGACGCGTATTCGCGAAGGGATGCGGGTGCTGGCCGCGACACAGTCGGCGATGTTCGATAGCCGACGGGTACCCAAGCCTCGGCGCTTCGACCCGGAGCGTCCGGCGGATCACTCCATGGTGTTCGGCTACGGGCTGCATCGCTGCTTTGGCGCGGCGATCGCCTGGAAGGTGCTTCCGGCCATTCTCAAGCCGCTACTGCGGCGCCCGACCCTAGCGCGCGCGCCGGGAGCGGACGGACGGCGCCGCTTCTACGGCATCTTCCCCGAAAAACTCTCGGTCACGTATCAGAGCTGAGGTCGGCATGACCCACGCCTTCGCAACCGTTGCCATCGCTTTCCCGACATCGCAGGCGGGAAAGGTCGAAGCGATCCTTGGCGAGTTGGGGGCGCCGGCAAGCAAGATTTGGCGCGACGCGCTCGACAAGACTGGGATCATCCATTTCATGAGCATTGCCGTCGTCCGCGACACGCAGCCAGAACAGCGGAAATCGCATTTGCTGATCGAGATCACCGCCGATGGCGGCGAGGAGGCCGCGCTCCGGGTCATTGCCAAGGTATTTGCGAAGCCGCTTGAACAAGTGCGGGACATCATCGGCCGGGATTGGCGCGGCGACTCGCTGGCCGACATTCTAATGCGCAACCGCTATCCTATCGGCCAGGGGTGGCTCACGTCCGGCCTCGGGTTGACCCATGACGGCACGCCTGGGATGAGCGTCCGGCGCCTGTGCTTGGAGCAGAAGCTCGCCAAGGAGATCGGCGGCATGGGCGAACTCCAGGGGCCGGAGCCGGCGCTTGAGAAGCTGGAGAAGGTGCGGCAGAGGCTCCGGACGGATGGCCAGCACAAATGGGTGTTCACACCGGAACCGACGCCGGTGCTGGAGGATGCGCCCGAAACGGGCGGCACGGCCGCATCCAGCATCCAGGGAGTGTTGCCTCTCGCTCCGTCCTTCGCATCCACCCTGCTCTGGCCGTCCTTGCTGCCGATCTTGCCGCTGTCGGATTTCTTCGCCCGGCGCAATCGCGCGAGGCACCGGCCCATGCCCATCGCGCGGGGGGTTTTGGCGGCGGCCGCGGTGAGCCTTGCCGGGATCGCGGCGGCCGGTCTCTGGGGATATCGGCACCTTCGCCGCCTGGAAGAGTCGGACCCGGCCCAGGACTTGCCGCCCAACCCGGACGCTATCGGCAGGATCATGGAAACGGAGGGCAGGTGCGCCCAGGGCCTGCTGCTCTCGGTCTCGACCATGAAGCCGCAGCGCTTCCGCCGCCTGACGCTGCGCCTCGCCTTCTGGTCCATCGCCGCGATCGGGCGCCGGGAGTACAGGCCAGGCTTCCTGGGTCCGATCGGCGTGATCCACTTCGCCCGCTGGTTCCTGCTGCCGGGCACGGACAAGCTGTTCTTCTGGTCCAACTACGATGGCGCGTGGGAGAGCTATGTCGAGGACTTCATCCAGCTTGCCCATGAAGGGGTGACGGCGATCTGGAGCAACACCAGGAACTTTCCGAGGACGCGGAAACTGTTCCAGGACGGCGCGCAGGATGGGGACCGGCTTCGCCGCTGGGCGCGGCGGCAGATGCACCGGCCGCTGTTCTGGTATTCGGCCTATCCCTCCCTGACGCTGGAGACTATCCGCGCCAACGCCGCGATCCGCCAGGGCCTTGCCACAGCGCGGACCGAGCAGGAGGCGGAGGACTGGCTTTCCAATTTCGGCTCCGCACCCCGGCCTCGGCCGAGCAATGGGCCGCTCCTGGACAAGCACGAGATCCCCACGCTGGTGTTTGGCGGGCGCGGGCACCTGCGCTTTGGGGAATGCCTAGTGATCACCATGAAGGCGAATGATCCAGCCAAGTGCCAGGATTGGCTCCGGAGCCTTGAGCCCCTGATCACCTATGGCGATGACCACGAGGATCCCAAGGATAAAAAGAAACCTTTGTCTAGGGCGGTCGTTTTCGGCCTCTCCACGACAGGCTTCGGCAAACTCGGGCTGCCCAAGGAGGATTTGGACACGTTCCCCGCCATCTTCCGCCACGGCATGACAAAGCCATGGCGGTCCCGCGCGCTTGGGGACACGGGGGAAAACAAGCCGACCCATTGGGGCTGGGGATACGGCGCGAATTCAGCCGACGCGGTGCTGCTGGCGTACGCGGCGACCGGAAAGGAGCTTGAAAAGGCGTGCGAACGGCTAAGCAAGGACGCGGAGCACAACGGCCAGAAAGTAGCGTTCTCAATCAAATTGAAGGAGTTGCCAGAGAAAGGAGAGCCGTTCAAAGAGCCTTTCGGTTTCGTTGACGGAATCTCGCAGCCCGTCATCGAAGGCACACCGCGCGCCTGTCGCCACCCCCATCCAATGCATAGGGTGGCACCAGGCGAGTTCATTCTCGGCTATCCCGACAACACTGGATACCGGCCGACAACGCCCACCATCGGCGCGGATCTCGACCCGGGCGGATTCTTGGAGACGCATACCGACGGCCGGCGCGACTTGGGGCGCAACGGCTCGTACCTTGTCGTTCGGCAATTGGAGCAGAAGGTCAGGGAGTTCGACGACTGGCTCAAGAATAAGGCGAAGCATCCGGCCACGGCGCTCGCGACCGAGGGTTTCGACCATAACGCCCGCGAAGAGCTGATCGCCGCCAAGCTGATGGGACGCTGGCGCGACGGCGCGTCGCTTGTGCATCATCGCGAGCCGCCGAGAGAGGGGCGGCATCGTGAGCCCGACAACGATTTCCGCTACGGTGAGCCCGATCCGCAGGGACTGCACTGCCCGCTTGGAGCGCATATCCGGCGCGCGAATCCGCGCGACAGCCTGCGGCCGGATTCGCCGCAAGCGATCGAGATCACGAACCGCCACCGCATTATCCGCGTCAGCCGCCGCTATGAGCCGCACGAGACGAACGGCGATCCAGGAACCCTGTTCATGTGCCTGAATGCCGATATCGAGCGGCAGTTCGAGTTCATCCAGCAGACCTGGCTTCTCGGGCGGAGCTTTCAAGCGCTACCGGATGAGCCGGATGCCATGATCGGTTGCGGGGGGGAGAGAACCTTCTCCGTCCCCACGCGCAACGGGACCGTGACATTGCGCGGCTTGCCCGATTTCGTGCGGGTCCGCGGGGGCGGGTACTTTTTCATGCCGGCGAAGCAAACGGTTCGCTTTCTGGCGCATCGCGCGACCGCTTCCTCGTACGCGTCCCAGCCCCAGCCCTCGTCATCGGTCGCCGAAGCACAACCCTTCAAGTCGGCGATGGCGGAGTCCTAGACCGACTCGAATCTGAATCCATCCCCCCAGTGCCTTATCCGGCCGGAAGACGGGGATGGAAAGTGCGCGGTACAGAGCAGTGTGGACGTGTCGCACAGGCAACCGAACAGCTTGCGGCGCGAGTCGCCCGCCTGTGCCGAGTTGTAGTCGGCGCGCATACCGAGTTCCGGATAGCGGGCTTGCAGCGGCGAGTGGATCATGTCGCCGGCGATCACGGCATCCGCACCGGGCTCGCCGATCTGGACCGAGTAGTGATCGATCGTGTGCCCAGGCGTGGGGATCAGCTTCACGAGGTCGCCGAGCTGGTAGTCGCTTTTCACCACTTGCTCGCGCTTGGCGCCGATGATGGGGAGGACGGAATCCGTGATCCACGGAGCGTTCGATGGATCCTTCTTCTCCGTCTCGGTCCAATAAGCGAGTTCGCGGTCGGCGAAGACATATTTGGCGTTCGGGAAGGTTGGAACCCAACGCCCGTTCTCGAGTCTCGTGTTCCAGCCAACATGATCGACGTGCAAATGGGTACACATCACATAGTCGATCTGATCGACAGAGACGCCGGTGTCGGCGAGATTCGTCTCGAACCGGTTTGAGTTCATCATGTTCCAGAACGGCCGAGTCGGGCGCGGCTTGTGGTTGCCGACACAGCTATCGATCAGGATGGTATGGTGCGGAGTTTGCACCAGATAGGATTGGATGCAGAGCACGATCTGCCCGTTGCGCTTGTCGAGGTAGCCGCCTTCGGTCATCCAGCCGCGGTTCTCCTCCAACGCCTCTTTGGTGAGGGTGGGAAAGAATTCGAGGGGATCGAAGAAGGGGGCTTCCTGCTCCACCACGCGGTGGACCATGACGTCGCCGAGCTTGAAGGTGGTGGTAGCCATGTTTGTGTCCCCCCAAAGGTGGCGGCGGAGGCTAACAGCGGGCTTGGCGGGTGGCCACCCCCGGTGTTTATGGGGCCGGCTGGTGTATCCAAGGCGCGGTTTGGGGGCGTGAGGTTGGGCATGGGAGGTTTCATCGCTCGTTGGGTGTCGGATGCGATCCGACTCGCGCTGTCGCTGGCATTCGCTGTTGCGGCCATGCAGGTTCCGGCCCTGACACATGATTACGCGGCGGCATTGCTGCAAATAGCCAACGACGAGCGGCGCGACATCGACCAGCGGGCGGCGGCGGCGCGGCAATTCTACCATCTGAAGGCGGACACGGACGAGGCGCTCATTGCCGCCCTGAAGCCTCTGGAGCCCTCGAATGCCCAAGGCTTGGCTGTGTCGGTCGATCGGACCCGCACGCTGCGGACGGGCTATGACCGCATCGAGGCGGCGCCTCCCCTCTTGCGGCCCATAACCGCCCTTGCCGATGCGATCGCGGACGCCACGGGCTACAAGGGACCGGTATTGTGGACGGCCTTCGGCATCTTCACGCCAGAGGTGGTCATCAGCACCGCCTCGGCCGTCTATGGCCTCGTCGGCCTCATCGTCGGCTCTTTCGTTGCCCAGGTGCTGATCTCGCTTCCCGGCAGCCTCGCGCGTCGAAGGAGCGCCGATGACGCAGGCCAGAAGCGTTCGGTGCCAGCAGGCAGGGCGGGATAGCGACAGCGTACCCCGCCGCCAGTCCGCGCGTCAGGCGATCACGACCCCTTTCGGACTTCCTCAGGCCGTCGCCTCCTCCCGCGCGCCAAGCTCCTCGGTGGTGCGCGCCCGCATGATGAACTTCTGAATCTTACCGGTGACGGTCATTGGGAACTCGTCCACGAAGCGTATGTGGCGGGGCACCTTGTAATGGGCGATCTGATCCCGGCAGAACGCGCGCAGCTCCTCCTCGGTCAGGGTCTCGCCTGGCCGCACCTTCACCCAGGCCGCGATCTCCTCGCCATAGCGGGCATCGGGGACGCCGAACACCTGGATGTCCTGGATCTTCGGATGGCGGTACAGGAACTCCTCGATCTCGCGCGGATAGACGTTCTCGCCGCCGCGAATGATCATGTCCTTGATGCGTCCAACAATTTTCAAGTACCCATCCGCATCCATCACCGCGAGGTCGCCCGTGTGCATCCAGCGCGCCGCATCGATCACCTCGGCGGTGCGCGCCGGCTCCTCCCAGTAGCCGAGCATGGTGGAGTAGCCTCGCGTGCAAAGTTCGCCCGAAGTGCCGCGTGGGACGATATTCCCCTGGGGATCGACAATCTTGATCTCGACATGCGGGAACACCTTGCCCACCGTGCTGACCCGCCGCTCCAGCGGATCATCCACCGTGGTCTGCGTGCTGACCGGGCTGGTTTCGGTCATGCCGTAGGCGATGGTGATTTCCGAGAGGTGCATCTGCGCGACGGTCCGGCGCATCACCTCGATCGGACAAGGGGCGCCGGCCATGATGCCGGTGCGCAGGCTGGACAGATCGAAGCCCGCGAAGTCCGGATGGTCGAGCTCGGCGATGAACATGGTCGGCACGCCATGCAACGCGGTGCATCGCTCCTCGGCCACAGTCTGCAAGGTGGCGAGCGGATCGAAGCCCTCGCCCGGGAACACCATGGCCGCGCCGTGGGTGGTGCAGGCCAGCACGCCGAGCACCATGCCGAAGCAATGATACATCGGCACCGGGATGCACAGCCGGTCTTGCTCGGTGAAGCGCATCGCCTCGCCGATGAAATAACCGTTGTTCAGGATGTTATGGTGGGTCAGCGTGGCGCCCTTGGGGGCGCCGGTGGTGCCGGAGGTGAACTGAATGTTGATGGGATCGTCGAACTGAAGCGCCGCCGCCAGCTCGGCGAGCCGCGCGTGCTCGGCCGTCGAGCCCATGCCGAGCACCGCGCCGAAGGAGAGCGCGCCGGGGACGGGGGAGGCGGCGATCTGGATCACCGCTTGCAAGCCTGGTAGCCGCGCGGCGCACAGCCGGCCGGGCTCGGAGGTGCGCAGCTCTGGCGCCAGCGTGTTCAGCATCCCGACATAGTCGCTGGTCTTGAACGAGGTCGCCGTGACCAGGGCGCGGCAGCCGGACTTGTTCAGAGCGTATTCCACTTCCGCCAGACGGTAGGCCGGGTTGATGTTGACCAGGATCAGGCCGGCCTTGGCGGTGGCGAACTGGGTGACGATCCATTCGGCATTGTTGGGCGACCAGATGCCGACGCGATCACCGCGCGTCAGGCCGAGCGCGAGCAGCCCGGCGGCAAATGCGTCAACCCGTTCGGCCAGCTCGCGGTAGGTCCAGCGTATCCCTTGCTGGCGCACGATCAGCCCCGGCCGATCGCCCCAGCGCGCCACGGCGCGATCAAAGTTCGCCCCGATCGTCTCCCCCAGCAGCGCGACATCGGATGCGCCGTGCGCATAGCTCAGCGGGCCATTGGCCATGGACGTTGTCTCCCGAAGCAGCCGAGCCGAGCCTACATCGGACTGCCGCGCAAGTCAGCGCGGGGCTACTTACATCCGAACCAGCGCCGAGCCCCAGGTGAGCCCGCCGCCCAGCGCCTCCAGAAGCACCAGGTCGCCATTGCGGATGCGCCCGTCCGCGCGGGCTTCGGCCAGCGCCAGCGGAACCGATGCCGCCGAGGTGTTCGCGTGGCGATCAACCGTGACCACGACGCGCTCGGACGGCAGGCCGAGCCGGCGGCCCATCGCGTCGATGATCCGCATGTTGGCTTGGTGCGGTACCAGCCAGTCGATGTCGCGGCGGGTGAGCGCGTTGGCGGCCAGCGCCTCGTCCACGGCCTCGGCGAGGCGGGCGACAGCGTGGCGGAACACCTCGCGCCCATTCATGATCAAGTGGCCCGGCCGGTCGGGGCGCCCCACGGCGCCATCCACGTAGAGGATGTCGCCCAAGTCGCCCTGCGCGTGCAGATGCGTCGATAGGATTCCGCGATCGATCGTGCCGCGCCCCTCCCCGGCCCGCAGGAACACGGCCCCGGCGCCGTCGCCGAACAGAACGCAGGTGCCACGATCCTGCCAGTTCATGATGCGCGAGTAGACCTCGCTGCCGATCACCAGCACCCCGCGCGCCTGGCCGCTGCGGATCATGCCGTCGGCGATCGAGAGCCCGTAGATGAAGCCGGCGCAGGCCGCGGCCAAGTCGAACCCGAATCCGTTGCGCACCCCGAGCGCCTGCTGCACGCGCAACGCCGTCGCTGGGAACGCCTGATCGGGCGTGCTGGTGGCCAGGATGATCGCGTCCACCTCGTCTGGTTCCGCCCCGGCCTGCGCCAGCGCGGCTCGGGACGCCGCCGCCCCCATGAAGGCGCAGGTCTCATCCGGCCCGGCGATGTGGCGCTGGCGGATTCCGGTGCGCTCGACAATCCAGGCGTCACTGGTATCGACCCGCTCGGCGAGCGCGCGGTTGCTGACCACTCGCGCGGGAAGATACCCGCCGACACCGGCGAGGATGGAGCGGAGAGGCATGGTCGGTCCTACGAAGCTGCGGCGAGGCGGGTGGCGGAAGCGGCGACGATCTTGGCGAGCCCGTCGCGTATCTGGTCGTTGAAGCGGTGCGTGACCATATCCACCGCGACATCGACCGCATGAGCGAACGCCTCGGCATCCGCTCCGCCATGCGACTTCACCACCACGCCGTTCAAGCCCAGCATCACCGCGCCGTTGTAGCGCCTTGGGTCCAGCCACTCGCGCAGTCGCACCAGGCCGGGGCGGATCAGCAAATAGGCGAGCTTTCCGGCCAGGCTGGAGGTGAAAACCTGCCGCAGCAGATCGAAAATCAGGCGCAGGGCGCCCTCTCCGGTTTTCAGCGCCACATTGCCGGTGAAGCCGTCGGTGACAATGACATCGGTGGTGCCGGCGGCGATATCGTGGCCCTCGACGAACCCGTGGAACTGGTTGGCGATCGGGCTCTGGCGCAGCACCTCCGCCGCGTCCCGAATCCGGTCGTCACCCTTCTGTTCCTCGCTGCCCACGTTGAGCAGCCCGATCGTCGGCGCGGTCAGGCCGAGCACGGTACGGGCGAACACGTCGCCCATCACCGCGAACTCCACCAAATTGCGGGTATCGCAGAGCACATTGGCGCCAAGGTCCAGCATGACCATATCGCCACGCGCCGAGGGGCCGATCGCGGCCATCGCGGGGCGATCAATGCCGGGCAGCGTCTTGAGCACGATTTTGGCCAACGCGAGGAGAGCTCCGGTGTTGCCGGCACTCACCACGCCTTCCGCCTCGTTGCCCGCGACGGCATCGATGGCCACACGCATGGAGGCGTTGCGCATTCGCAGCGCGGCGGTCGGCTTCAAGTCGCTGCTGATCACGTCGGGGGCGTGACGCAACGTGCAGGCGGCGGCGGCGCGCTTGCGGCGGGCCAGCAGCGGGCCGATGCGGGATTCATCGCCGACCAGCATGAAACGCGCATCGGGATGCCGTACCGCGGCCAGCTCCAACCCATCGATGACCGAATCGGGCGCGTGGTCGCCGCCCATCGCATCCACCGCCAGCGTGAAGGCCTCGGCTGCCAAGGGTCAGGCCCGCGCTGGATGCCGGGTCGTCAGGCGCGGACCGCCCCTTTCAAGGGCTTGCCGGCCCCCACCACCTCGCGCCCTCTGTAGTGACCGCAATGGCTGCACACGTGGTGCGGGCGCTTCAGCTCGCCGCAATTGTCGCACTCCGCGTAGGCTTCGTGCGCCAGCGCATGGTGGCTGCGCCGCATACCGCGCCGCGAGGGCGAGGTCTTTCGCTTCGGTACGGCCATGGCAAAGCGCCCCTTCAATCCTGGTGAGGCCCGTCCGCCACGAATGGCGGCGCGCATGGGCTGTCACGATTTGGTAAACCCGCAAGGGGGCGCCCTCTAGCAGAGGGGCGCCAGACCCGCAAGGGCATCCCGCCCGCATGGCCCTAATGCCGTTGCCGCAGCGCGGCAAGCCCGGCGAACGGGCTCGACGGCTCCGTCTCGCCCGCGGGCAGGACCACGCCTGGCTGCCTGGGATAGGGGTCGAGAGCGAGGGCAAGCTGCTCGCTGGCTGCCTCGCCGAGATCAATCGCGTTACCCTGGTACGGGATCTCGTCCTCCACCTCGGGATCGATCACTGCCGCTTCCGCGCCTTCGGGCACGAAGCGGACAGTGAATGGCTCCGTGATCTCGGCTTCGAACTCATCGAGGGTCACAACGCAGACCTGGATGACCCGCGCGCACAGCCGACCCTCGGCCTGGATCGCCTCGGCCTCAAGACGATAAAGCACGAAGTCGCAGGAGAGCGCCAACACGGCCGGGAGCCGCAGGCGCGCGGCAAGCGCCTGGCATTCCTCGGCACTCGCCTCGACGTGGACAGCGAACGGGGTGGTTCCGATCCGCTCGGCCCTGAACGGGCGCGACAATTCGGGGATCATACGGAGGCCGCCTCCTCGGCTGGCAGGAACGCCACCTCGCCAGCCACTAGCCGGTCGAGCGCCTGTCCCGCCAGATAGGCGCGCTGCGCCAGCGCCAGCCGGGCGAGGCGCGCGGCTCCCGCCGATGCGGGCGCGGCGGAGCGCCAGACGTTCCGGGTCAAGGCAGCGGCAAGCCCCGGCGCATCATCGGCTTCGAGCGGCGCGGCATAGGCCCGCGCCCGCCCGTGGAATGCTTCCCACATCGTCCGGACCTTCCTCCCTACCGAGAGGTCGCCAACCCCCATCTCGCGGAGGTTCACGTCCATGTCGCTGAACATCGCATCGAACACCGCTTGCGCCAGATCGGGACCGGGCGGCGGAGCGTGCCTCAGCCGGTCGATGACCAGGAACACGTAGAGGCCCACCACATCGAACCGCCCGTCGATCGTGTCGGGCACGCCGAGCGTATGGAACAGGAAGGGCGCCCGCGCCGCGGCGACCGCGGCCGTGTAAAGCGCGAAGCCGGCGCGCTCGTGCCGGCGCCGCCGCACGAGGAGGGATCGAAGTGTGCTCACTGCTCTCTGCGCTCGCCTCCCCGGCTTGCTCCAGGCTTTTGCCGCCTGAACGGTTGACTTGCCCACGCCAGCGTGACTACCCCTCTCACATAGCGCGCCGGCTTGCCCGGTCAATGAACGCCGTCAGACCAGCTCAGTCAGGATCACTGGTGCCGTCCCGCCCTTCCCTCTCGCTCCGTTCCCTGCTGGCGCTGCTTGGCGTCAGCCTGCTCTCCGGCTGCTCCCTTCTCGCGCCCCCGACCCAGGCACGGGGCGATCGGGTGGATTCGGAGCAGCTCAAGCAGCTCGTCCCAGGGGTCAGTTCGCAGACGGATGCGGCCGCGCTGCTCGGTTCGCCCACCGCCAAGGACACGTTCGACCAGAACACGTGGATTTACGTGAGCGAGCTGACCCGTCCGGTGGTCGGAGGCACGCTCGCGATCGAGAACCAGCATGTGGTGAAGCTGCGCTTCGACGATCGCGGCGTGCTGCGCGACGTGACCACGCTCGGACGGCGCGACGCGCTGCCGGCCCGCATTGTCAGCCGCACCACGCCGGCGCCGGGCACCGAGGCTTCAGTCCTCCAGCAATTGTTCGGCAACATCGGCCGGTTCAACCCAGGCGGCCTGGGCGGCAGCCCTGCCCCGCCGAGCGGGGGGGGCCTGACGACAGGGCCGCAGACCCCTTAGGGCAGGGGTAGGGGCCGTCAGTCGGGCTAGGTACCGCGCCGACCTCTCCCCCCGGCCCCCTCCCGCAAGGGGCGGGGGAGTAGACCGGCCCGCGCTTACCAATTCGCCCCATCCTTCATGATCCGCCGCGCCAGGCTCCAGCGATGCACCTCGGAGGGGCCGTCATAGATGCGGAAGCCGCGCACCTCGCGGAAGATACGCTCCACCAGGCTCTCCCCGGTCACGCCCTGCCCGCCCATAACCTGCACGCAGCGGTCCACAACCCGCCAGATCGCCTCGGAGCAGACCACCTTGGCCATCGAGGACTCGGTGCCTCCGCGCTCTCCCTGGTCGAGCACCCAGGCGGTGTGCCAGATGGCCAGGCGGGCCACGCGGATGTCCATCTCGTTGTCGGCCAGCATGAAGCCGACGCCCTCGTGCTCGGCCAGCTTGTGGCCGAACGCCTCGCGGCGGCGGGCGTATTCGGTGGCGATCTCGTGCGCCCGCCGCGCCGCGCCGAGCCAGCGCATACAGTGGGTCAGCCGCGCCGGGGCGAGGCGCACCTGGGCGTAGCGGAACCCCTTGCCGGGTTCGCCCAGAATGTCGGTCGCGGGCACGCGCAGCCCGTGGAAGCGCACCACGCCATGCCCGCCGGCAAAGCCCTGGTCCAGGCTGTCCATCGCGCGCACGACCTCGATTCCCGGCGTGTTCATGTCGGCCAGGAACATGGTCGCGCGTCCGTCCTCGCCGGCGGCCATGATGATCGCGAAGCTGGCCCCTTCGGCGCCGGTGATGAACCATTTCTCGCCGTCGATGACCCAATGGTTGCCGTCGCGCACCGCCTTGGTGCGCAGTGCGCCGGGGTCCGATCCGGCGCCTGGTGGCGGCTCGGTCATGCAGAAGCACGAGCGCACCGTGGCGGCGGCCAACGGGCGCAGGAACCGCTCCTTCTGCTCCTGAGTGGCGACATGCTCCAGCAGATGCATGTTGCCCTCGTCGGGAGCGGAGATGTTCATGGCCAGCGGGCCAAGCAGCGAGAAGCCCGCCTCCTCGAACACGATCGCCCGGCCGACATGGGACAGGCCAAGCCCGCCCCATTCGGGCGCGACATGCGGGGCGAGCAGGCCCGCCTCGGCGGCGAGCCCGTTCAGCTCCCGCCTCAGGTCGTCGGTGGGACCATGGCGCGTCTGGCGCGCGTCGGATTCGCGAGGAACGATCCGCTCCCGGATGAAGGCGCGGGTGCGCTCCTGAAGCTCCCGAAGCTCGGGGGGGATTGAGAAGTCCATCGCGCGTGCTCCCTCGTCAGAAAGCCCGCTGGCGGGCGATCTCGTGGGTGAACTCCAGGATGCCCGTGCCGATCCCGCTGAGCGGGGCATAGCGCGGATCGGTGGTGGCGCCGGTGCGCCAGCGATGGCCGAGCTGAAGGAAGATCACGCCCAGCTTGTACATCCCCAGCACGCGATGGAACAGGAAACGCGACATGTCGCGCCCGCTGAGCGCGGCATAGGCGTCCACCGCCTCGCGGCGCGTCAAGAAGCCGGGCTCGGCGGAGGGCATCTGCGCCATGTCGTGCATCGCCGGCGGATCGTCAGGCTCGACCCAATAGGAGAGCAAGGTGGCGAAATCGAACAGCGGGTCGCCGCGCGTGCCCTGGTCCCAATCGACCACCGCGACCGCCGAGAGGTCGCGCGGATTGAGGATCACGTTGTCCAGCTTGAAATCGTTGTGCAGCAGCGTGGGCGGGCCGTCCGGGACGATATGGCTTTCGAGCCAGGCGCCAAGGTCGGCGTGCAGCGCCTCGGTTCCGTCCTCCTTCGCCGCCTCGCCGCGCCGGCGCCAGCCGGAGACGGCGCGGGCCAGGAAGCCCTGCGGCCGGCCAAGGTCGTCGAGACCGATCGCCTTGGTGTCCACCGCATGAACCGATGCGAGCGTCTCCAGCAGCACCCGCGACAGCCGCGCGCCCACCTCCGGGCGGCCTTTCAGCTCCGGCGGCATGGTGGAGCGGATGACCAGGCCGGGCCGGTATTCCAGGATCTGGAACGGCGCCCCGATCACCGACGGGTCGGTGCAGAGGAACAGGCTGCGCGGCGCCACCGCGAGCGCATCGGCCAGGCGGCTCAGGATGCGGTGCTCGCGCCCCATGTCGTGGCTGCCGGCCGGCAGCTCGCCCATCGGCGGGCGGCGCAGGACAGCGGGCTTGCCGTCGAGGTGGATCAGGTAGTTGAGGTTGGCGAGCCCGCCCGCGAACTGTCGAGGCGGCGGGTCGCGGTCGAGCGTCAGGCCATGCGCGGCGAGATGGGCGCGGGCACGGTCCCAGTCGAGCGGCACGCTGTCCTGGGGCGCGCGAACGTCGGTGTGCGGTGCGTCAGGCATCCGGTTCGTTCCATAGGTCGCCGATCCAGCGTACATCGACCGCGCCCGGCCGGCGAGGGACGGCCTCGAACAAGCGGCGATCCGCCGTCACGAAGGGCAGATCGAGTTGCGCCGCAAGCGCAACATAAAGCCCGTCATACACGGTCAGTGACAATCGGAACGCCTCCAGCATCGCCCGGCGCATCAGCGGTGCCAACGGCGTCACTCGGATCGGCGCGGCTGCCAGGATATCCGCGCACTGATTCGCTTCCACCTGCGTTATGAGCCGCCGCGAACATCGCTTCCGGGCTGCGTTCGCCGCCTCGGCGAGCCAGTGAGCCGGAGCGTGGAGTTCGTCGCAATGCCTCAGTAAATGCGCCGCGGCCTCGGAATATTCCTCGAAAAGAACCCATTTCACGGCGACCGAAGCATCAACGACGACAGCATGGATGCTACGGCTCATAGTCCCGGTCGCGATCCTCCCGGATCAGCTCCGCGCTGTCGCCGAGGTTCCGCCCTTTTGTCGCTTCGATCATGCGCTGGGCACGGGCGAGGAAGGCATCCTTGCCGGACCGGAGCGCCGCTTCGAGAATGGCCCGGTGCTCGGCCTCGGCCGATCGATTATGCGCCTTCGCCTGCTGTTTGAGCAGCCGGACCAGCTCTTCATCGACATCCCGCGCCAGCAGCGTCGGCATGTGTCGCCCCGTGTGTGCTATCAGTATGATAGCGAACCTTGGCCGAAAATCAAGGGAGGCAACAAGGGAGGGTGCGGTTACAGGGAGGGCTTGGATAGCCGCCGCCGGCGGGGGGCAATGCTGCCGCGTTCCCCAGTCCCTGCACTCACCGCATCCAACAGTTGCACCGCTTGCAGGGGATAAAGGCTCTGGACATATTGAAAACATGACGAATGGCCCGCTTCCCCTCGACCAAGGCTTGTTCGGTCGTTTGCGGCGCGATACGGGGGCGATGTGGGATGCCTATGTCGCGCACGATTTCGTCCGTGCGCTCGGGAGGGGCACGCTGCCAGAGGCCGCGTTCCGGCACTTCCTCATCCAGGATTACCTGTTCCTGATCCATTTCGCCCGCGCCCACGCGCTCGCCGGCTTCAAGGCGACGCAGCTCGCCGATATCCGCGCCGCCGCGGCGGCGGTCTCCGCCATCGTCGATGTGGAGATGCCCCTGCACGTCTCGTATTGCGCCGGCTGGGGGTTGAGCGAGGAGCAGATGGCCGACGCGCCCGAGGCCATGGAGACAATGGCCTACACACGGTTCGTGCTGGAGCGCGGTCTCGCCGGCGACCTGCTTGATTTACAGGTGGCGCTCGCCCCCTGCCTCGTCGGCTACGGCGAGAGCGGCGAGCGGCTGCTGGCCGATCCGGCGACGCGGCGCGACGGCAATCCGTATGACGAGTGGGTCGCCGCCTATACGAGCGAGAGCTATCGCGGCGCGGTGCGCGATGCGGTCGCGATGCTCGACCGGCTGGGAGAGGCGCGCGGGGCGGCGGCGCGTTATCCGCAGCTCCTCGCCACCTTCGTTGCGGCGACGCGACTGGAAACAGCGTTCTGGGACATGGGTTGGCGTGCCAGGTGACTCCAATCCCAGGGCGGCTGCCTGCTCGCTTTGCCTATCGCCCGATTTATGTGGGTGCGGCACCCTCACGGTGAGAGGGCCAAACAGGCGTCACCGTGCGGGCGCCGGCGCTTGGGCGGGTTCGGGCGTTTGCCGCCTGATTTCGTCCGCCCCCGAGTTGTGCGCGTACGTCTTCCAAGTCGGCTTGTACCCGTCGGAAGATTGATCGCCCCACACCGTCCAGCCGGCGCGGGCACCGCGCGCGAAAAGCTCGATGCGGGGCGCCGGACTGCACGCCTCGATGATGTCGTACAACTCGTCCGGCTTCTTGGAATGCTCCCGCTTCCGGGTCTCCAGGTAGTTCACCTGGGTCCGGCCGGGTTGCAGGGTCCGCGCGTTCTTGCCGCGCACGCCGAATAGGACCATCTCGGTCACGTTTCGGAAATAGAACCCGACGCCCCTTCCGTCGCTCCCTCCGTCCTTCCTGATCTTCCGCCACACGATGTTGGATTTGTATTGGAAGCCCCAGGCCGCCATCACGCGCAGCCCTTCCGGGAGCAGGGCATTCGGAACCCACAGATAGAGATGCGCGGTCGGCGCGGCGATCTCTCGCACGGGAAGCGCGCTGATGGCCTCGGTGTCCAAGGTGCCATAGCGGGAGAGCCGCCGATGCTCGGGGGCCACCTTGCCAGTCCGGTTGACGAACTGCCAAGGCGGATCAGCAAGAATGCAGGCGAAACGACGGCCGTCCGACAAGGCGCGAAGATCCGGGGCGGAAATCTGGGTCATTGTCCTACAGGACGACACCGCCGCACGCATCGTCTCGATTCGTCAAGGGTCAGAACAGCGCCAACTGCGCCTCCTCCAGGGCGGGGGCGGGCACGCGCGGCACGCTGAAGCGGGAGCAGTCCAGCTTCTCGCGGGCCTCGTTCAGTCCCCATTGCCGCATGGCCCGGTCGAAACGTTGCAGCATCAGGTCGGCGTACGGGCCATGTCCGGTCTGCCGGTGGTGGAACCGTGTATCGTACAAGGCCCCGGCGCGGGTCTGGCGGACCAAGCTGAGAACATGACGCGCGCGGTCCGGGAAGTGCGTGGTGAGCCAGTCCTCGAACAACGGGCGCAGCTCGTGCGGGAGGCGCAACAGCACATAGCCGGCATGGCGGGCGCCGGCGCGCGCGGCGATCTCAAGGATGCGCTCCATCTCCGAATCGTTCAGGCCGGGGATCATCGGCGCGGCCATCACCCCCGCCGGCACTCCGGCTTGGGCCAACGCCGCGATGGCGTGCAACCGGCGGGCCGGAGTCGCCGCGCGGGGTTCCATGCGCCGCGCCAGCGCCGGATCGAGCGTCGTGACCGACACCAGCACGCGCACCAGCCGCCGCCGCGCCATGTCCGTGAGGATATCGAGGTCGCGCAGCACGCCCGCCGACTTGGTCACGATGCTGACCGGGTGGTTGAACCGGTCCAGCACCCCCAGCACCGCGCGGGTCAGCTTCAGCGTCCGCTCGATCGGCTGATAGGGGTCGGTGTTGGAGCCGAGAGCCAAGGGGCGGGGAACATAGCCAGGCTTGCGCAGCTCCTTTTCCAGCAGCTCCGCCACGCCGGGCTTGAAGATCAGCTTGGTCTCGAAATCCAGGCCGGGCGAGAAGCCGAGATAGGCGTGCGTCGGCCGGGCATAGCAGTAGATGCAGCCATGCTCGCAGCCACGATAGGGATTGACCGCGCGATCAAAGCCGATATCAGGCGA
>DATFDN010000240.1:0-4150 GCA_035252035.1 Acetobacteraceae bacterium
TTGAGGACGATGCCGACGCGATCGTTCCCGACATCGAGGTGGAGCCCGGCACCGACGAGACGGAGCATTGATCGATCAGGATGCCCGGTCGTCTAGGGTGAGGCACATCTCCCTCTCCGCCCCTCGGGGGCGGAGAGGGTCAGGGTGAGGTGGGGGAAACACCGGCGCCCGGTGCGGGTGTCGAGGTGTCGCGACCAGCCGCTCACACAGCTCGATCATGGCCCGACCGGGCGGGTCCACGGAGACTCGATAGCAGCCGTCCCGCGCCGTCCGAAGAGGCGCATCGAGCGCACACTGCTGTTCTTAGATGGGTTGTTTTTGGGATCCCCCACCTCACCCCGGCCCTCTCCGCCCCTCGGGGCGGAGAGGGAGCGACGCCGCTCGCCTATGCGAGATGCTCGGGCAGCATCGACCGGTACACTCAGGCAAGATCGCCAGGCGGCAGCCATAGAACCTGCCCGATCCGGCTCGCGCCGGATGCGATCATGGCCAGCCGGTCGAAGCCGAGCGCGATGCCAGCGGACGGCGGCATCCCGTGGCCGAGCGCCGCGAGGAAATCCTCGTCGAGCGGCCAGTCCGGGCCGTGGGCGGCGTGGCGGCGGGCGCGGTCGGCGAGGAAGCGCGTGCGCTGCTCGGCGGGGTCGGTCAGCTCGACAAAGGCATTGGCCAGTTCGATGCCGCAGACGAACAGCTCGAACCGCTCGGCGACGCGCGGATCGGCCGGATCGCGACGGGCGAGCGCGGCCTGGGCGGCGGGCCAGTGGGTGAGGAAGGTGGGATGCGCGCGCCCTAGGTGGGGCTCGACCCGCTCCAGCAGGAGGCGGAAGAACAGATCCTCCCAGCTCTCGCCGGTGCGCAGGCGCGCGCCGGCTGCGGCGGCGAGCGCCGGAGCGTCGTCCGCCGTCGCCAGCACGTCGGCGCCGACCCATCGCTCGAATGCCTCCGTCACGCTCAGCCGCTCGAACTGCGCGAGGTCGGTGCGCACGCCCCGGCAGGTCACGACCGGGGAAAGCACGGCGCGCAGCAGCGCCTCGGTCTCGTCCATGAGCGCGGCCATCGACGCACCGGGCCGGTACCATTCCAGCATCGTGAATTCCGGCGCGTGCAGATCGCCGCCCTCGCCGTTGCGCCAGACGCGGGCGAGCTGGAAGATCGGCCCGGCGCCCGCCACCAGCAGGCGCTTCATGGCGAACTCCGGGCTGGTGTGCAGCCAGAGCGGCTCGGTATGGCCATCCGGATACTCGCGCGCGGTGCGGAAGGCGCGCAGATGGACCTCCTCGCCCGGCGCGGGCACCGCATACGGGGTCTCCACCTCGGTGTAGCCGCGCTGCTCGAAAAACGCGCGGACCGAGCGGACCAGGCGCGCGCGGCGGCCCAGGAAGGGGAGGCGGCTCGCGAGGCTGTCCGGGTGCCATGCGGGTTGCGGCATCGTTGGCTCGTCTCTAAGTGCGGCCCACGATGCCGGACGGACCTCCCCCAGACCAGCGCACGCTGCGCGACGCCGACGCGCTGCTGGCCGCCGGGCTGATCGCGCCGGAGCAGCGCGAGGCGGTGGAAGCGGTCGGGGCGCGCTACGCCGTCGCGATCCCGCCCGCCTTGCGCGCGCTGATCGGGCACCCCGACGACCCGATCGGGCGGCAGTTCGTCCCGCATCCGGACGAGCTGACCACCGCGCCCCATGAGCGCCCCGACCCGATCGGCGATGACGCGCTCTCGCCGGTCAAGGGAATCGTGCATCGCTACCCCGACCGGGCGCTGCTCAAGCCCCTGCTCGTCTGCCCGGTCTATTGCCGGTTCTGCTTCCGGCGCGAGCATGTCGGCCCCGAGGGGGGGCTGCTCACGCCGGCCGAGTTGGACGCCGCCTATGCCTGGCTCGCCGCCCGCCCGGACATCCGCGAGGTGATCTTGACCGGGGGCGATCCCTTGCTGCTCTCGCCGCGCCGGCTGGGCGCGATCATCGCCGCGCTCTCCGCGATCCCGCACGTCGAGGTGCTGCGCCTGCACACGCGCGTGCCGGTGGCGGAGCCCGCGCGCGTCACCCCGGCCTTGGCGGAGGCGATGGCGAGCGAGCGGGCGCTCTGGCTGGTGCTGCACGCCAACCACGCGCGCGAGCTGACATCGGACGTGCGGAACGCGCTCCAATCTATTCAAGCTAAAGCAATTCCAGTCCTCGGCCAGTCCGTCCTGCTGCGCGGGGTCAATGACAGCGTGGCGGCGCTGGAAGCCCTGTTCCGGGCGATGATCGCGGCGCGGGTGAAACCGTACTACCTGCACCAGCTCGACCCGGCGCCCGGCACCGAACGCTTCCGCGTTCCCATCGCGGAGGGCCAAGCCTTGCTGGAGGGGCTGCGCGGCCGCGTCTCCGGGCTTGCGTGGCCGACCTATGTCCTCGATATACCGGGCGGGCACGGCAAGGTGCCGATCGGGCCGAGCTTTGCCGAGCCGGATGGGCATGTCCGCGACCCGTGGGGCGGGCGCCATATTCTTGCCCCTGCACCGGGCTACCTGTAGAAGCCCGCCTTTCCGCCGCATCGAGACGAGAGACCATGAAGCAGCAGGCGAACCTGATCCGCGCCGGACAAGTCATCGAGCACGAAGGCCGCCGCTGGACCGTGCTGAAGCAGCAGATCATCACGCCTGGCAAGGGTGGCGCCTTCATCCAGGTGGAGATGCGCGACCTGAAGAGCGGCAACAAGACCAACGAGCGCTGGCGCACCGCCGACACCGTCGAACGCCTGATGACCGACAACAAGGAGTACGCCTACTCCTACACCGAGGGCACCAACATGGTGCTGATGGACCAGGAGAGCTTCGAGCAAGTTCATGTCCCGCTCGAACTGCTCGGCGACGCCGCGCCGTTCCTGCAAGACAACATGACCGTGACCGTCGATCTGGTGGAGGGCGACCCGGTGGCCGCTCACCTTCCGCCCACTGTCGTGCTGGAGGTGGTCGAGGCCGATCCGGTGGTGAAGGGGCAGACCGCCGCCTCCTCCTACAAGCCGGCCAGGCTGTCGAACGGCGTGAAGACCTCCGTGCCGCCCTTCATCGAGACCGGCGAGCGGATCGTGGTCCGCACCGAGGACGGCAGCTATGTCGAGCGGGCGAAGGGCTGAGCCGGCTTGGCGCAGCGCCTCTCGCCGCACCTGACCGTGATGGCGAACGCCGCTCACAAGGCGGCGAAGCGCCTGCTGCGCGACTTCGCCGAGGTCGAGCAGCTTCAGGTCAGCGTGAAGGGACCGTCCGACTTCGTCACCCAGGCCGACCTGCGCGCCGAGGCGACCTTGCGGGAGGAGCTGGCCCGCGCCCGCCCCGGCTACGCCTTCTTGATGGAGGAGGCCGGCGCCTCCGGGTCCGAGAATTGGGCCTGGCGGTGGATCGTCGATCCGCTCGACGGGACGACGAACTTCCTGCACGGCATCCCGCACTGGGCGATCAGCATTGGGCTGGAGAGGCGCCTGCCGGACGGGGCGAGCGAGCCGGCGGCCGGGCTGGTCTACGCGCCGGCCACCGACGAGATGTTCTGGGCCGAGAAGGGAGGTGGCGCGTATGCGAACGAACGGCGCCTGCGCGTCTCGGCCCGGCGGGAGTTGAGGGACGCCTTGTTCGCCACCGGGATCCCCTTCGCCGCCGTTTCCGCCTCGCGCCGCGTCGCGTTTTCGCGTACTCTGGCGGCGCTGATGCCGCGCGTCGCGGGCATCCGCCGGTTTGGATCGGCTGCGCTGGACCTCGCTTGGGTGGCGGCTGGCCGCTATGATGGGTATTGGGAGCTTGGGCTGAAGCCCTGGGACATGGCGGCCGGATTGGTACTGGTGCGCGAAGCCGGCGGCTACGCCACCGACCCCTCCGGCAAGGATCCCCGCGACAGTGGGGACGTTGTTGCTGGGACACCACATCTACACGCGAAGTTGCGGGAGTTCGTGATCGAGGGGATGGGCACGGGAGCGGCCGAGACGAGATGACCCGCATCGCCGGGACGGCCGCTTGCGTGCCGCGCTTCGCAGGGGCTTTCCTGTCTCCGATGCGCCGCCTCGCCCTGCTTCTCGCCACGTCCCTGCTCGGCACGCCCGCTCTCGCCTGGGGCCAAGTCACCGTGGATCTGCACGCCCTCGACGCACTGCCCCCAGCGCCGGCGCGGCCCGCGCACCGCCCG
>DATFDN010000241.1:0-18225 GCA_035252035.1 Acetobacteraceae bacterium
ACCACGGCGAATGTCGCGGTCGTGGCCACGGCCCGGCCGGCCAGGGCGGCCGGCACGAGCACGGCCAAGCTGGGGCTCACGAAGATCGCGCACGCCACCGGAGCGAGTTGGCCGAGCACGTATCCGGCGATCTGGAGGATGTTCGCGCTGACGAAGCTCTCCCGCGATTCCAAGGCGCCGATGCCGATGCTGGACACCATCGCGAGGGGAAGCATGAGCACCGTCCAGGGGAACGCCGCCAGCACCTCCGCCCTCAATCCGCCGTCGAGGACGACGAAGCCCTTCAGGAGAATGAGCCCGCTCACGTAGAGAAGGCAGCTTCCGATCAGGCCGAGAGCCAGGTTGAGGGCGAGCGTGGTGCTCAGCACGCGCGCGCGCTCATGGCGCGGGGCGTCGCGCATCCGCCCCAGGGCATTGGCGGAGGCCCGCGACAATCCAAAGTCCAGGAAGCCGAAATAGCCGAGCAGGATCCAGACGATCGACAAGATCCCGTACCGCGCCGACCCGATGTGGTGAATATAGATCGGAACCGTCACAAGCGCGATCAGGGTCTGGACGGCCGTGCCCGACGTGTTGACGAGATAGCTCCGGAGCAATCCGCTGGTCACGATCGGCCCCTTGCTCTCATTTCGCCTTGGCCAGGCGCCGCAGCACCTCCATCTGCGGGCGTTCCCGCCCGTCCTTCGGCTCGATCGAGAACATGTAGTCTCCCCACCATGGACCCCCGGCCCAATAGGTCCAGCCGAGCCAGGCGTCCGGGTTGGCGTTCACGTCGCCAAGCAGCGCGGCCAGCGATGCCAGGCAAGGCGGGGTCGCCGCGGCGCCAATCTCCCCCAGGAAGCCGCGCCGTCCGCCCGCGCGCAGCCACGCGGTGAACGGCGCCAGGACTCGGGAGGCCGCGTCCGGCGCCATGCACTCCGGATGCGTCCCCGAGTGATCCGGGTCAAGGTACTGATGCACCTCGAAGGCGATATTGTTCGCCGGATCACGCAGCCGTGCCAGGGCCACCGCGTTCGGCTCGCCGTAGCCCTTGCCGGAGACGAAGTTGTGCGCTCCGTCCCACCCTGTTCCGGATACGAGCACGAGGTTGCTTGCACCGGCGCTGCGGATGGCGTCAATGGCCGCCTGCTCCGCCTCCGCCCAGCGAGCGGAGCCGATGTCGTGCGGCTCGTTCATCAAACCGAAAATAACCGACGGATCGTCGGCGAACGCCTTGGCCATGAGTCCCCAGAAGCCGGCGAAGGCCCGCATGGGAACGTTCGCCGACCCCACCACGGCACCGCGATATGTGCCGTAATCGTGCACGTCGATGATTACGCGCAAGCCGCGCCGCGCGGCGTCGTCCCGCATCCTGACCACCCGGCCCAGCTCCGACTCGTCGAGCGGCCCGTCCAGCCGAGGCTGCAACCGTTCCCACAGGACCGGAAGCCTGACCACCGTCATCCCGGCCGCCTTGGCTTCATCCAATTCAGCTTCGGTGGGATAAATGTAGTCGTGCCCGATTCGGCCAGGCAGCTTGTCTGGGTTCAGCTCCGCGCCGGAGAGGTTGACGCCGCGCAGCGGGGCGGTTCCAGACGGTGCCGCCGCGACGCCGAACAGGAGCATCGAGGTCAGCACGACAGCACGACCGATCATTCGCCTCACGTCGCTCCCGCATACGGCCTGGTGCGGGCGTTTTGCCACACTCAGCGGCACGTTTCCCAACACAAGGCCGTATGCGCGGATCTCAGGTGATGCTGTGTTGCAAGACCTGGGCGAGTGAGGCCGTCGTGCCCTCAAGCGCGGCGACCGCGTAGGATGGCCCGCCTGCCTTCGGCTTGAGATAGACCGCCGTGTTTCCGTATCTGTTCTGCACGCTCAGCCAGTTCGACAGGCTGCCGGCCGTGCCATCCCAGCCCGTTGCGGCCAGAGCCGGGCGCAGATCGAACGTGTCGCCATTCTGCAAGACGGGACCGTAGATCCGGTCGTAGCCTTGGGATGCCGCCGGCAGCACGAGCGTGTTCCCCGTTCCGCTGTCGGTCAGGATATTGGTGCCAGCGCCGGCATTGATGGTGTTCCCCGTGCCGCCAAAGGAGATCTTGTCGTTGCTGGCGCCGGTGGTAATGGCATTGTGCCCAAGCGGCGCGCGGATGATTTCCGCGCCGCCGGCGAAGGCAATGGTGTCGAAGGAGCCGCTTATAAGAATGTTGAAGCTGCCGCTGCCCTGAACCAGGGAGTTGCTCGCCGTGACGCTTGTCTGGCCGGGACTGACCGTCACCACAGGTTGTGTGGTTGTGGTGGGCGGCGGTTGCGTGCCCGGCGCGAATTGTTGCAGAACAGTCATCTGCGGCGCGTCCTGCCCGTTCTGGGGCTCGATCGAGAACGGGTACGAGCCGAGCCACGCGCCGCCCGCCCAATAGGTCGCGCCCTGCCAGGCGCTCGCATTCTGCTCCATGTAAGTGAGCATGTTCTTCATCGCCGCGAGGCTTTGCGAGTCGCTCGGGACGCCGAACTCGCCCAGGAACAGCTTCGCGCCGGCTTGTTCGGCCCATTGCGTGATCGCGGTCAGCCGCGAGACGCCGATATTCGGGTCCGTGATGGGGCCGTAATTCGTGCCGCTGCCGTCGCTGTCGAGGTACTGATGCACCTCGAAGGCGTAGTTATGAAGCGGATCGACGATCGTCGAGGGGTTGGTCGCGGCGGAATTGCCGCTGGATATCCAGCTCCAGGCGCCGGTCCAGTCCGTGCCGGGCACCAGGATTTCCTGCGTCGCGCCCGCCTGCCTTATGGCCGCGATGGCGGCGTTGTCCGCCTGCGCCCATTGCTGCGGGGTTTGCGCGTTGGGCTCGTTCATCAGGCCGAACAGGACGTTCGAGTCGCCCTTGAACGCGGTGGCCATCTGGGCCCAGAAATTGGCATAGGCTGTCAAGGACGCAGGCGTTGAGCCGATCAGGCTGCCCCACGCCGAGCCGTAGTTGTGCGGGTCGAGAATGACCTTGAGGCCGCTCGCCGCGGCTGCCGCGATGACTTGCTGGAGATCGGCCACCTGCGCGGAATCAAGGGGACCGCTGGCGGTCGGCTCCAGCCGTTCGAGCTGGAACGGCACGCGGATCACCGTCATGCCCTTCGACGCGTAGTAGCTGATTTCCGACGCGGATGGATAGGTGTAGTCGTACCCGACGGTCCCCGCGCCAGTCGGGCCATACTCGCCGCCGGAGATATTGACCCCGATCAGGCTCATCCCGCCGCTGACGCTCGTTGTAGCGGTGGCGAAGCTTGGGACCGCCGCAACCGCGCTGGCGGCGCTCATGTTGGGCGCATAGACACCGGACGGCTGATCGGACGATTCGTTACTATCTTGCACCAAACGAGGCCACAGATGCTTCGTCATGGTCTGCTGGGCAGCCATGGGACACTCCTTTCTGACGCCTCACGCACGCCGGGGAGGCCGACGCACTGCTGAGACAGTTAGAGGGAAGTCGGCGGAAGCACGTTTTTACATGCTAGGATTTGCTGAGCTTTTCGAGCATTCGGGAATATTGCGGTGTGAAGCCTAACGAACCGTTACCATCGTACGCGTCATGATGACGTGCCGATCTCAGATAAAAAATGGGCGCGCGCCTAGGGAATTGCTACTTTAGCTCCATGGCCGCTCGATCATCTCACCTGTTCCGCCGGGTTATCGGAAGGATTTCGCTCGGTGGTTGGCTTCCGATGATCCGGCGCATGGATGATGTTGGCACTGTCGGCCTGACATTCGATGACGGCCCGACGTTCGAGACCACGCCGGCGCTGCTAAAATTGCTGCGCGACGCGCAAGCCACCGCCTCGTTCTTCCTCACTGGCGTACGCGCGGCCGCCGCGCCGGATCTGGTCGGCGCGATTGTCGCGGCGGGGCACGCGGTCTATGCGCATGGCTGGGAGCATTTGCGCTATGACGCGCAGCCTCGTCAGCGCCTGCTCGCCGACCTTTCGCGCACCGAGTCGGTGTTGCGGCGCTTCCGGCCGACGCCCTGTCCATACCTTGTACGCTTGCCCTATGCGGCCGGCCTCGCGGAACCCTGGGTGCATCGGGCAGTCGCGGCTTGGCAGCCGGAAGCACAGTTCGCCCACTGGCGCTATGGTTTGCGGGACTGGACACTGGCTGATGGGTGCGAAACAATAGCGGACGTCGAAGCCGCATGCGACCGTGCCGTTGCAAGACTGCTCAGGCGGCGGCGCCTGCCGGGTTCGATCCTGCTGCTGCACGAGGATCCGTTCGACATCGATGCGCCGCTGAAGCCGCTGATCGCATCGAAGCTCGTCGCGCGCCTATTGCCGCGGCTGCGCGAGCATGGCTTGCAGGTCCGCAGTATAGTGCCTCTATCGAAGCACAGTTGGATTCGCCGCTTCGTGCGCGGGTAGTGCGGGCGATCAGGCCGTTTATGACAAATCGGTATGGAGGGACGTACTCATGCCGGCATGGACCGATTTCCCCTGGAACGCCGCCCGCCGCATGTCGCGCGGGCTGGTCCCAGCGGCGCTCCGTGCCCACCTCAAAAGCTATCGCGGGTTGCGCCTCGCCGAGTCGCAATGGGACTCGGAATACGCCTCCGGCGCCTGGCAGCGGTTGCGCTCGGGCCAGGAGCTGCCCCGCTACAGCGTCATCGCTGGCTACTACCGGCACCTCAAGCCCGCCGGATCGGTTCTCGACATCGGCTGCGGCGAGGGATTGCTGGCACAGTGGCTTGCCCGCGAATGCCCCCACTATGTTGGTGTCGATCTCTCGGCCGAAGCCATCGCATTCGCGCGTGCCAGGAATCTGCCTTTCGCGGAGTTCATGATTGAAGATGCCGAGAACTTCAGACCCGGCGCCCGATTCGATGTGATCATTTTCAACGAGTGCCTGTACTATTTGGACCGACCCGCGGAACTCGCGATGCGGCTGGCGGGCGCGCTGCTTCCGAGCGGAGTGATCATCGTCTCCCTCTGCGAGGGTGTCGCGAGCCGGCAGATCTGGCGCATGTTGCGCCATGCCTTCCGGGAGCAGGCGAACGTCGAGATTCGCAACAGGTCGGGGACGTGGAGGGTTGCCGCGCTACAGCCTCTGGCAGGCGTGGCAACCGTTCATCAGGGCCATTCCGATGGGCGAGAAGACCGGCCTTGATGCCGGTGGCCAGATAGGCCAGCGCGCTCGGCGCCCGCTCGCGCCAGGCACACCGCAGGGCAATGAGCGTGAAAGTCGTCAGAAAGGGCAGCAGGCCGAGACGGCCACGGTGCTTTCTGGTGTAATAGGCGGTGGCCCGGAAACGCCACCATTCCCGGTGAAGATCCGACTCCACGCGGTTCCCCCCGGCCGGGGCCGAGAAATGGAACAGCTCCGCCTCGGGCTGGAACATCAGCTTCCATCCCGCCGCACGGACGCGGGTCGAAAAATCAGCCTCCTCAAGCAGGCCGGTGCCGCCGAAATTCCGGTCGAACCCGCCGATTCGATCGAATAGCTCCGCCTTCAGGCTCATGTTCCCGCCCTTCAGGCCGTGGACCGGAACAGGCTCGGTGCCGGACATGTTGTCCAGCGTTCGTCCGCCGATCGAGATCCGTGCGACGGTGCGCCGGGAATTGGGGCGGTTCAGGCGCTCAACAACCCGCCCTGTCACACCGCCCACCTGCGGGTCGGCCAGCGCGCGCAAATGGCTGTCGATGAAATCCCTTCCAAGAAGGATCACATCGTCGTCGAGGAACAGCACGATATCCCCGCGCCGCTGGGCGACGCCCTCGTTGCGGGCATTCGCGACGCCGCGCACCGGCACGTGCATGTAACGCACCCGCGCGTCGTTGAGCAGCGCAAGGCGGTTCCGCAGATCGTCCGCGGCCGGATGGTCGGACTGATCGACCACAAGCAGCTCGAAGTTGCGGAAGGACTGCTGCAAGACCTGGCGGGCTGTGTCCGCCGCGTACCCAGGCCGGTTCAAAGTCGGAATGATGATCGTGACCGCCGGAGCCTTCAGCCGGTCCGGATCGACTGCAAGGGAAGGGGGATCGTCGTCGAGTGTCTGCGTGTCCACACCGAGGCCGCCAGCCTGTCCGTCATCGGTCATCGCATCAGGTCCGGATGGCGCACCCGGCGCGAGCCTCTATCGGAATTGTCGGTGCGGGCGAGATCCGCTTCAAGCCAGCCCTGCGTGGAAGCGCGTCGTCAGGCCCAAGCCGGGCGGTGCGAATTCCTTCGTAAGCCGCGCGAACCAAGGCAGGGAGAGCGCCAGGCGACCGCCACCGCACAGCACGCCATCCCGCGATCATGCCGAAGGTCGCCGCGAACGGGAGCAGTCCAATGCGGCCGCGGTTCTTGGCGACATAGTAGGCGGTTGAGCGGAATCGGAACCACTCCGTCCGCTGCGCGTCGCCGACCCGCACGCCTCCGGTCGGGATCGACAAATGCAGCAGTTCGGCGCGGGGCTCGAAAACCAGAGTCCAGCCAGCGTCCGTGACGCGGAACGCCAGATCGGCTTCCTCCAGAAGCGCCGTGCCGGTATAGCGGCGGTCGAAACCGCCAAGCTCGGCGAACACACGGGCGCGGAAGCTCATGTTCGCTCCCTTCACGGACTCCAGGGTGCAGGGGCTTTGGCCGAGAAGGTTCTCGACCGTTCGGCCACCCCGCGTGACCCGCGACACCGTCCGCCGCGCATTGGGGCGGATGCGGCGCTCAACCACGCGCCCGCCGACCCCACCCACCGCTGGGTCCGCGTATCGGGCCACATGGGCGTCGAGGAATTCCGGGGACAGGAGGATCACGTCGTCATCAAGGAACAAGATGATCTCGCCGCCGGAGCGGGCGATCCCCTCGTTCTTCGCATTGGGCGTGCCCCTGGCCTCCAGCCAGTGGTAGTGGAGCCGTGGGTCGGAGAACTCGGCCGCGAGCCGCGCCGCCTGGGCTTGGGCGACGCAAGGTGGCGACTGATCGATGACCAAGACCTCGCAATCGGTGAAACGCTGCTCCAGGACTTGCCTCACGGTGGCGCGCAGATGATCGGGCCGGTTGAATGTCGGGATGACAACCGACAGCCTCGGCTGCCCGGTCATGCCGGAACCGAGGCGGAAAGCGGGACCGCCGTGCGCCGTGCCGCCAGGCGGGGCAGGGGATTTTGGCTCGCGCCATAAAGAAACCATGCCAACGCTCCAGTCTTGATCGAGAGGACGCTCCCTGTGATGCAAAGCGAAAGGGCGAGATAGATCGTGAGGGCACAGCGCACCCGGTCGGCGAACGCGGTCGGCTCCGTTCGCAGTGCCACCAGGGACCACAAGAGCGCGGCGGGCAGCACACCGAGGCCGGCGAAAAGCTGAGCGTACCCCGAATCCTCGATCCCGAGCGCGTGCTCAACGCCGATCCATTGCGCGACGTTCCAGGAGGCCAGGAGCGTCCCAGAGCTGTAGAGGCGTCCGCTCAACGTGTCGTCGATGGCACGCGGCCCGCTTGTCCATCCGATCAGGACGAGAGAGGCGACGCACAGCAAAGGAAGCACGAGCGGCACGACGCGCGCGCGCGGCAGAGGCGTGCCGAGAGTGATCGCAATGCATAAGCCGCACCCGATCGCCAGACGCGAGTCCGCGAGTACCGCGATCAATACGGCGAGGGCGAGAATCGCGTAGATGCGCCGTGGCTGCGCCGGAAGCCGCGCCATCGCCCACAGCGCCGCAACGACGGCGAAATTCCCCGCCGAGACTGGTTCGAGGAACAATGACGAAACACGATGGTCGCCAAGCACGGGCAGCAGCGATCTGCCTTCGCCCGCCGGCCGGATGCCGCTCACGAACAGGTGCGTGCCGCTGACGTCCATCTGGCTCCGCTCCGCGCCGCCCTTGTTGACGTAGTAGCCGATCACGTCGAACAAACGCTCGAACATGGGCAGGTCCAGCCACTCGAACAGGCCGAACGCGACGACCAGGAGCGTGAGCACAAGCACCACGCGATCGCCGCTGTCCGGATCGCCGTAGCGGCGCCCCAACGCGAAGAAGATTGGCGGGATCGCCAGGGCGACCAAGGTATTGGGACCGAGTGCCGGATCGATGATGTGCGCCACCGCGATCCAGCCCACGGTCAGGCCCGCGATGCACCAGGTGTCGCGATCCACGGTCCGCCACACCGATGCCAGGGCGGCGCCCATTATGGCAAGCTCGACGACCGTCACTTCCGCCGCGTTGATCGCGTGGACGTGGGTGGAGATGAAGCAGAGCACCACGTTGAAGACGGCCGCTGCGACGACAAGCCGCAGGGCCAGCTTCCCTCCCCGGCGCGTCGCGAGGGCGGCATTCAGCATGGCATGGCCGTCCCCGGCGGCGCCAAGCCGGCGTACAAGGCCGCGTACGCGTTGGCGACCCCGGCCCAGTCATAGGGACGCGCCGCCTGCATCGCGTGCTGCCGGATCGCCGGATGGGCGGATAGCTCGCAGTGCAGCCGCTCCAGTTTGGCGGCTGTATCGACAGGCTGGGCGGGATCGAAAAGGAAACCAACCCCGGCCTTTCCCAGGAGCTTTCGGAATGGGGGTATGTCGCTGAGGATCGGCAGGAGGCCAGCCGAGAGTGCTTCGACCGCAGCGATTCCAAACCCCTCATGTGCCGAGGCAGAGACGTAGTAGCTTGCCTGCCCGATCAAGGCGCGGAGCGCGGCATCGTCCGGGGACGGTACATGCCGGACCGCCGATTCAATGCCGAGCCGCTCCGCCACGCGGGCAAGCTCTTCCCACGGTTGGTCTCCGGGGCTGCCCACCACAATTAGCTGCCAATCGGGCGAATGCCGCCGGAGCGCGGCCAGAAGCGCGATGGCCGCGTCAATTCTTTTGTGCCGAGCCAGCCGGCCGAAATAGATCATTGTCGGCACCGGCATGGGAGAGGCCGCTCCGGCGAATTTCCGCGTATCGATCCCGTTCTCGATGGTCACGACCCGCCCGCGGCCAATCGGCGCGAACAGGTCGGCATCATGCTCGCTGCACGCCACGACCTTGTCGTAGGCGGTCATTGCCAGCCGGGTCGCGGTCTTGAAGTAGGCCCGCTTGACCGTGCGCAGGAAGCGCGAGTGGAAAAAGCCGCCATGCGTTGAGGCAATAAGCCGGCGGCGATGGAGCGGCTTGGTCCAGGCTAGGAAGTCGAAGAAGAAGTCGATCCCGTGAACATGCACGATGTCCGCGTCCGTGATCCGCCCCAGCACGGCGGGCGCGATCGGATAGCGTGAAGAGCCCCGCCAGGCGATCCGGCGCACGGGGATGCCCTCAAACACGTCCTCGACGGACAACGGGCGATTCGGTTCGGAGAATACGCGGTCGAGCGTCACGATGGAGGCGTCCAGCCGATGGTTGGCGCGCTGGCGGCGCACCACGTTCACCACCGCGTTTTCCAAACCGCCAATCGACGGCGGAAACTGGCGCACGACGTGAACAACTTTCATCCCGGTCCCATTCGCTGCCCGCTGGCGCATCAATCCAGGTAATACTGCTTCATCATGCGCATACTGCGGCGATCGTACTCGTCGCTGTAGAGAGGCACCCGGTCCATGTCCACCATGGACAGCACGATGCCAGTCATGTGCGCGCCGGCCGACCGCAGCCGGCGCAGGCAGGAGGTGATGGCGGCCCGGCTGGTCCGCTGCCAGCGGCAGACGAAGACGCTCTGATCGGCGACACTGGCGAACACGAGGCCTTCAGCCATCCCGAGCAGCGGCGGCGCGTCGATGACCACCAGGGCGTAATGCCGCTTCACCTCCGCGATCAGCGCGCGCAATTGGTCCAATTCCGCCCGGATGAACGCGCTCGACCGCGGCCGGCCGGCCGGCATGTAGTCCATCGTGCTGGCGCCATCCCGGACGATGACGCTTTCAAGCGGAACCCGCCCCGCGAGCACGTCGGTGAACCCGGCGGCCTCCGGCCGGTTCATGCCCATCGACTTGCGGTAGTCCCCATCGATGAGCAGCACGGACTGGCCCTCGCGCGCTGCCGCCTCGGCGAGCCAATAGCAGAGCGTACTTTTCCCCTCCTGCCCGACAGCGGACGTGATGACCACGGCGCAGGGGGCGTCGGAGCTCCGGTTCGCCAAGGCGATCGCCGCGCCAAGAGAACGAACCGCCTCGGCCGCGGCCGAGAAGGGACGCTCGCTCACATACCGGCGCAGCGGCACGCCACGCCGGCGCGCGCCGACGAAGGGAACGATGCTGATGAGCGGCAGGGAAAGCTGTTCGGTAACGCGGCTGATCTCCTTGTACCCGCCCCCGAGCTTTTCCCGCGCCCAACCGGCGCCGGCCCCGCCGACGAGCCCGAGCACCATGCCGGCCGCGAGGAAGCGGCTCAGGCGCGGAAAGGACGGCTGATCCGGCACGTCGGCCCTGGACAGCGTTTCGGTCGTGGGCACGAGGGTTGGCGCGCGGTTCGACATCTCGTTGGCGCGCGTGACGAAGCTCGCATAGACCTTGTTGGCGGTCTCCGCCTCGTGCTCCAGCGTTTGCAGCCGCGCCAACGGGCCGCTCAGGGCCGCCGACTGGGATTTGAGGTCGATCAGGTTCTGCTCGATCTTCCTGGCTTCCGCGCGCTTGACGGCGACCTGGGTGTTGATCTCGGCGAGCGCGTGCTTGCTCTCCTGATCGAGCTTGCGCTCCGTGTCCGCGATGGTCGCGTTCAACGCGGTCAACATACCGGGGCGGTAGGATTGCCCCAGCATCGAGCGGCGCAGGGTGAGGTCGTCGAGCGTCTTGGAGAGCGATACCAGGATCGGCTGATCGGGCAGGCGGATGAGCGCCCGTTTGTCGCCGGACGCAAGCGCCTGGCGCAACGCGTTCTGCCGCGCCTCGGCGCCGGCGAGATCGGCCTGGATCTTAGTGAATTCAGTGGCGGCGCTGGCGACCTGCTGACCGACCAGGGGGGCCATCCGGTCGCCGGCAAGCGTTTCGGTAAGCTCGTTCTTGTCGCGGAATTGCGCGACGGCCTGCTCCGCCGTGATCCAGCGGTCACGCAGTTCGTTGGCCCGCCGATCGAGCCAAGCCGCCGTCCGGTCGTACTCGCCGGACTGATAGGTGATCTCCTGTTTTTCGCGCAGCTCAATGAGCGTATTGACGACTTGGGCCGCGAGCTTCGGATCTCTTGCCTTGTACCCGACGGAAATCGCCAAGGACCGGTCCCCGGTCTGTTCGGTGGGCGCGATGACCAGGTTCGCGAGGAAGGCGTCGATTCGTGCCGCCATCGTCGGCGGCCCTTGCGGCTCGGGACAGATGGCCCGCCATTGGCGCGCGAACTCACACGCCTGCGCCAATAGAGAGGGGGTGGGAGTGGCGCCGATATCGAGCGCCGAAACCACCTGTCGAGCCAAGTCGCGCGACTTCAGCGCGACCATTTCCGTTGCAACTTGAGAACTGTCCGGCCTGGCCTGGAGGCCCGGCGCCGCCGAGGGGAACGGGTCGGGCGCGGCAGCGCGAATCGCGACGATACCGCTCGCCGTGTAAACGCGCGGCAGGAGCAGCGCCGCGGCGCAAGCGGCCGCGGTTGTCAGCAGGGCAATGGCGGCGATCAGCGCCCAATGGCGCCGCAGGATGCGAAACGCCTCTTGCAAACCGCTGTCGGCGGGCGGGCCGTCCATCGTCGCCTCGAAGCCATGATCGGCGAAAGCCACGGTCTGTTCCTTGTCAAAGCTTGGGGCCAGGGGGCGACGTCGCTTCGGCGAGCGGTATCGCCGAGATAGTTTCGCGACGCAGAATCATCTCTCGCAGCAGCACCGCCCCAAACACGGGCAGTTCGAGCAGGTACCGGCGCCAGAGGCGGCGTGGCTCGACAGCCAGCCGTACCGCCCATTCCAGGCCCAGATTCGCCACCCATTGCGGCGGCCGGCGCACATGGCCCGCTGCATGATCGACGAGCGCGCCGGCGGCGATCGCGACCTTCGCATTGAGCAGGGGCCAATGATGATGCAGCCAAAATTCCTGTAGCGGCATACCCATGGTGACAAACAGCACATCGGGCGCGGCCCGGTTGATGTGCTCGATCAGAGCGCGGTTGTCGTCCGATCCTGGACGCTGGTCGAAGAAGCCATGCTGCCATCCGGCTACGCGCGCGCCGTGCAGCATCTCGAAGTTGCGAACGGCCTTCTCGGTAACGTCCGGTTTGCCGCCAAGCCAAAAAATCGACCGGCCTTGCGTCGCTAGTTTCCGCGTGGCGGTTCCGGCCCATTCGGGCGGCGTGGACCGGTGCGGGCGCGTCCCCATCAGCAGCAGGCTCGCGAGCTGAACGCCGGCGCCGTCGCAGAACACGACACCCGCATCATCAAGAAGGCACCGGAGCCACTGATGCTCGCGCGCGAGCATCAGCATATGCACATTGACGTTCAGGACCAGCAGGCGCCGATCATTGACCGCGGCATCGCAGATCCGATCCACGATCGCATCGCGCGGAATGTCGTCGACTCGTACCCCCAATAACCGTGTGCTTTGAGCTGAAGAATGTGTATGAGGCAAATGAGTACGAAGCTCATGAGTCATTCGAGGACACTCGCTTGTCGCGGTCCGAGATGAAAGCCGACGCGGTGCCGTCTAGGCGGAAGGAGTGGCCCTAGATCTTCGATCTGGTTTAAGTTGGGCAGCACTCGCTTGCCATAGGGTCCGGCTCCCGGAGCTTGGCATTCCTAAATGAACCGGCAAGGCACCTCGTGCATTTGAGTGCCTCACGGGCAACCATCCGAAACCGCCGAAAGCTGGAGCGGAAATCGCTGTGACTGCTATGCGCATCGCAGTTCCTTTCTTCAATCCGGCGCGCCCCTCCCCTGGATCAGGTGCAGCACACTTCATTATCCCGCAACCGCGAATCGGGTTGTTTTAAGAAAAATTTCACACGGCAGAGGGTCGCGCGGATGATGGCCGAGAGCCGCATCCGAACCCTTTCAATTGCCCCCTCTCGCACTCGTCCTTGCTTCATCTCTGATTAGGCGCAGTCTGGAATCGCTGTCACGAGCCAAACTCTTCACGAAATCGTGTGAGATGGAGAGCCCTGAGCGAAAAAGTGACAACCCATTCTTCGCAAATCGTCTCAAAACGCGCGCGGCAGGCTCAGGCAAACAGCGCCGCGATCGAGGCAAGCAAGAGGGCGAGTCGGGGAGTCGCCAAGTCGGTGTCACCGCGGCTTAGTTCCTTGGTGAGGACTGCGCCCGAGGTCGCGGTCAGCAACATGCCACCATGCCAGCGATGCCGCCGGGACGCCACCAAGACCCCGCCGGCGAACTCGCCGAGGCCGATCAGGCGCATGACGCTCTGCGGCCATCCCCATCGCTGGAACAGCGCCTCGTAGCCGCGAACGCCAAGGATCTTGTCGGCCCCGGCAATGGCGAAGCCGAGTCCGAGAAGAGGGAACCAGAACGAGTGCGTCCGGCGCTTGCGCATCGCGCGTCTCCATTACCCGGTGTCGCCCGGCAAGACGCCACAAGCGATCAGACAATGCAACGGCGCCAGGCTAGCTCCCGTTCCCTTCGGGCGCGAGCGAACGAAGACCCACCACGCGCCCTGATACAGCCAGCTACAGCCCGATCTCACGCGGGCCGGTCGTACTCCGCCGAGATGTCGCGGTTGGTGTAGTCCTTCATCAGTGCCGTCGCGACGACACTGATGAGGGCGCACGCGGTCATGTAGGCGGCGATCGCGATCCAGTTGTGGTAAGCGGCCAGCAATCCAGTGGCGATCAGCGGCGCCGGTCCGCCGGCAATGATGGAGGCGAGCTGATAGCCGATCGAGGCACCCGAGTAGCGCAGGCGGCCGGTGAAACTTTCCGCGATCAGGGCCGCTTGCGGGCCGTACATGAGATCATGCGGGATCAGCGACAGGAAGATGCCGATGAAGATGGCGGCGGTGGCCGTGGTGTTCAGCAGGCCGAAGTAAATCCATGTGTAAACCCCGGTCACAACAGCGCCGAGAATGTAGATCCGCCGGCGGCCGAACCGGTCCGACAAGTGCCCTGAGAACGGCACCGTGAAGAAAGACAGGACAGCGGCGCAGAGGACCGAGACCAGCAGCAGGTTGCGTGAGACTTTCAGCTCGCCGGTGCCGTAGCTGAACACGAAGGCCGTGAAGATATAGAATGGCGCCTGCTCGCCCATCCGGGCGAACGCGCTGAGGATCACCTCTTTGGGTTGCCGCCGCAGCACTTCCACCACCGGCGCCTTCTCAAGCCGGTTTTCGGCGGCGAGGCGCTGGAAGGTCGGCGTCTCCAGGATGCCGAGCCGGATCCAAAGACCAACGCCCACCAGCAGGATCGAGAGCAGGAACGGCACCCGCCAGCCCCAGGTCACGAAGCTCGGCCCCGCGATCGCGCTGAATATGAGAACCGCGAGGTTGGCCAGGAAAAGTCCCGCGGGAACGCCAAACTGCGGCCAGGAGGCGACCAGGCCGCGCGAGCTGTTGGAGCGCGCCCACTCCATCGCGAGCAGGACCGAGCCACCCCATTCCCCGCCCACGCCGATCCCCTGGATCAGGCGCAGCACTGTCAGGATCACCGCGCCCCAGACGCCGATGCTGCTATAGGGTGGCACGATGCCGACCAGGAAGGTGGCCAGTCCCATCAGCATCAACGTCGCGATCAGAGCCGATTTGCGCCCCAGCCGGTCGCCCCAATGGCCGAAGATCGCCGCCCCGATCGGGCGGGCGACGAAGCCCACGGCATAGACGCCGAAAGCCTCGAGCGTTCCGATCAAGGGGTCGGAGTGTGGGAAGAACAGCTTGGCAAAGACCAACCCGGTGATGGTGCTGTAGAGAAAGAAGTCATACCACTCGATGGTGGTGCCGATCGTGCTCGCCACGACCGCGCGCCGAAGCTGGGAGCGATGCGCCGCCTCGGTCAGCCTGCCGGCTTCCCATGTTGGCTGGGGGGAGATGGTTGGCATGGCGAGCCCTTGTTCCCGATACGATCGGTTCGGCCATGCTGCCCGCTGGATCGTGCTGCCGCAAGCCAGTTACATCAGCTCGATGACCGCTCCCGGAAACTGCCCGGACTGGGGCCGCGATTTGGCAGGGTGCCGGCGGTGCTGGGTGCGTAGGCGCTTGGGGTGTGGCCGATCTCAAGCTGCCAGGCGGTCGAGTAGAGGCGGGAGCCAGCCTGGCCAAAGGCAAACAGGCTCGCATTGACGTGCGCCTCGGGGAAAGGCGCCCGGCCGGCGACCCAGACCCGTTGCCAGCAATTGCGCCGCGCCGGATTGGCCGGGCCATACTGGACGGCGGTCAAGCCGGTGAAGACCGCGCCCGCCCGCTCGATCGAAGCTTCCTCGGTGATCCAAAGATCCATTGAGAGGACATAGGGCGCACCAGCCACCAGCCCGTGATTGAGGACCACGCCACAGAGCGAGCTGGTGGCCGGCCCGGCGTCGTCGGTCAGGACATGTTCGATCACCGGACTGTCCGGATGCGTGCGCGCCGGCACACCCTCGCTTGGCTCCCGTGCCGTGCTGCCCGCCGAGACCCACCAATCCGCCTTGCGCGACCCGAGATGGACTTGGCGCAGCAGATTGACGGTTCGCCGGTCGAGGGGAGGCATGATCGCGGTGCCGCGTGGGCAGCCGCCGGCGTGCAGCGCGTAGGCGTTGCGGCAGACGGTCAGCCAAGTCGGGGAGAGATCGTAGGCGTCCCTGGGCGGAGCGAGGCGGTCCATGAAACCCTGCATCAGCCCGGTTTCCAGAACCCGGACGGAGCCCCGGGGATTGGCCTCGTCCTCCGGCGTGATCCAGAGCAGCGTGGTTGGCCCGTAGCGCCGCATGAGGCGCGCGAGCGCCGCCGCTTCCTCGATCGAGCGGGCGCCCTTGCGGACGAAGATCTTCTCCCCCGCGCGCAGGTCGGCAAGCAGCTTGTTCCTGAGAAACGGAATGACCTTGAGCTGTTGCTTCCGCGCCTCCGTGGGGTCGGGGTCGTGGCGAAACGTGTGATAGCGATATCCGAAGCGCCGGTTCTGCACGATGAGCTCGGTGTCCGCTGGCGAGGCGCGGACGAGCTCGATGTCTTCCGGATTATCGATGTCGTGGAACTCGGTCTCCAGCATCCGCGTCAGCATCGGCAGGCTGGCAGAGTTGAAGCGGAAAAACCCGAGCGGCTCGGCCCCAACAAAACGTTGGACAAGCCCGAACTCGCAATTGTCTCCCAGGCTTTCGAATTGCAGCACCAGTTCAGCGTCGCCCATCGGGGCGGCGGGCGGGGTCGGGGTCATAGCGGGCTGGCCTGGCGCGCAGGCGCGAAAATGCACGGATGCCAGCTCCGTGATCCGCCCAACGTCGGCGGCGTAGTCGAGCGTCGCGTCGTTCTGATTGGTGCCCGTGCTGAACTGGTACTTGATCCCGAGGGCGCGCGCGATGAAGGCATAAGCATCCGTCCCGATCCGTTCGTTGAATAATTCAAGCAGGCTTTCACCGCCCTCGTTGAAGGCGAGCGGGGCGAGTCCCATGCCGTGCGGGGCTATGACGTGCCGTGCGCGGGCAAGCGTGGCGATCTGGGTTGGCACGTCCAGCGCGCTCATCCGCACCGGGACGAAGCCGCCCGGCGCAAGCGCATCCGCAAGCTCCGTCTCGTTGACCAGGCGGCGCCGCGCGGCATCCTGGCGGGAGATCAGGACACGCTCCGGCGTCCCGGACGGCAGGTGCCGCGGGTCGAGAAGATCGCGCAGCATCCGCATCGTGCGCGGATGGCACATGTGCAGCGGGTGCGTGTGCGCCAGATTCTGGTCCGAGCAAAACACCACGTCGTCGGACAGGCCCCATATCTCGGGCTGGCGAGGAAATATGAATTGCTCGGGACGGAGAGCGTGGAGGGCGCGGATGCGGTCCAGGATCAGCCGGTGCCATTCCGAAGGCTCCCCTCCGATCACGAACACGCAGCGGCGCGCGAAATCGGGCAGGCGCTCCGCGATGTGCAGGATGCGCGGCACGTAGTCGAACAGGAAGTGCGCGACATTGGTCGCCTCGAACGCATCCTGGATCACTGCAACGGGCGCCTCCACGTGCCGCTGCGGGTAGGACGCGATGGAGCGGGCAAAGGCTCGCGAGGATGCGGCGGGCCAAGACGTTCCGTTCTCCATATCGAAGAGTTGGCAGCCCTGGGGGGAGACGAACAAGCTTGGCGCCCGCCCGCGCAGCAGATCGACTCTGGGCCGTTCGGCGGCTCCGAGGCGGATGTTGAAGGGGGCGGGAAGCGCGCTGTCGCGCCATTCGTTTGGGCTGGCTGGAAACAGCGTGAGGCGTTCGAATCTGTCGAGTGGCGCGGGCGCATAATAGGCGTCCCGGAACGCCGGGGCGTACCGTTCCAGGAACCTTGGCGCGATCCGGCTATCCGGCAGGATAACGTCGGACATGGCTAACCCGGTCGCGGTCGCTGGGTCCGAGATCGCAACGGCCTCGCGCAGCCGTTGGAACACCCATTGCAGATGGCCGAAGTAGAGGCGCCCATGGAAGGTGAGATAGCGTGCGACCAGCGCCTCGACGCTCGCCGGCCCAGCCGAGAGGAACGCTAGGAAGGCGCCCAGGTCCAAACTGGGGTCAGTCACGCTGGCCAGAGGCGGCGCAGAGGGTGGGGCGATTTGCGGGAGCGGTCTTGATCAGCCTCGGATCGAAGTCCGCCGCGGTTCCCTCCCGCAAGGGGGAGGGGATCGTACTGCAAGCCCCCTCTCCTTGCGGAAGTGGGCCTGGGAAGGAGTGAAACGCGCGGGTTCCTCATGCTTCGGTATTGCTCTCCTTTAGTTGAAGGCGAGCGCGTAGCCGGATTCGAGGGCTTAGAGCAACCAATAAGCGCAACCACTGGTTGGGATGGCTTGTTGCGCTCGTGGAGCCGAGGTCCATGGAACCAAAAAGGGGACCGACACGGGCTCGCGGCTCCGCGTCCGGATCGAAGCCGTGCTCGACCATGCCGGAGCACGGGGAAGAGAGGCCAGCACAAGCTGCCGCTATCCGACATGGCATGGGCCGTGCTCCGGCGCGCGGCTCTGGCAGCCTAAGGAGGCGAGAGTGCTGAGAGGGCAGCCGAGGAGCACATTGAGCCCCCGCCGCCAGAGCCCGCTGTGATGTTCGAATAGAGCTGGCGGCGGTATCTGCCCTTCTGAGTTGTGAACTAGAGCGCCCGCCGGCGGGAATGGGCCGGCAAGGGCGGACGTGCGCGGGGGTGAAGGCTGTCGAACCAAGCCCCGTCCTCCCATCGGGCCGGGTTGACGCCCAGCAGCGCCAGCGTCCTTCGGAGCGCCGCGGCAGGGTCCAGAACCTCTACCTCGGCAGTGCTGCACCATA